>NZ_JBHYUU010000201.1:0-13779 GCF_042749955.1 Kitasatospora sp. NPDC059462
CCCCTCTGGGGGGGCTGTCCGGGGCCGGGTCCCGCATCGCGCGTTACGGCGTCCCCTCCCCCCTTCGAACGCATGGGGGAGGGGACGGCCGCGTCAGCGCTCCGCGGCGGCCCGGTCGGCGGCCTGCGCCTTCAGCGCCCGCTCCACACCGGCCCGCGCCTCGACGACCTGCCGCCGCAGCGCCGGCGCCGGCTCGGCCGAGGCCAGCCAGGCGTCGGTGGCGTCCAGGGTGGCCTGCTCGACCAGCAGCGACGGGTAGAGCCCGACGATGATCTGCTGCGAGATCTCGTGGCTGCGGGTCTCCCAGATGCCCTTCACCGCGGCGAAGTACTTCTCCGCGTACGGCGCGAGCAGCGCGCGCTGGTCGGCCTGCTGGAAGCCGCCGATCACCGCCGCCTGCACGTAGTTGGTCAGCTCGTCCGACTCCACCACGGACGTCCAGGCGGACGCCTTGGCCTCGACGGTCGGGCGGGCCGCCCGGCAGCCGGCCGCGTGCTCCTGGCCGGCCGCGGTGTTGTCGCGCTCCAGCTCGGCCGCGATCTCGGGCTCGTCGGCCCGGCCGGTCGCGGCGAGCCGGCCCAGCAGGGTCCAGCGCAGCTCGGTGTCCACGGCCAGGCCGGGGATCTCCTGGGTGCCGTCCAGCAGCCCGGCGAGCAGGCCGAGCTGGCCGTCGGTGCGGGCGACGCCGGCCAGGGCCCGGGCCCAGGCGAGCTGGTGGTCGCTGCCCGGCTCGGCGGCGCGCAGCGCCTCCTCGGCGGCCTCGGCCCAGCGGGCCAGGCCCTGCTCGCGCCAGGCCGGGTCGGCGTAGGCGTCGAGCGCCAGCTTGACCTGGCGGTGCACCGACTGGACGACGCCGATGTCGCTCTCGCGCGGCAGGCCGGAGAGGGCGAGCGTCAGGTAGTCGCGGGCGGCCAGCTCGCCGTCGCGGGTCATGTCCCAGGCGGAGGCCCAGCACAGCGCGCGCGGCAGCGCGTCGGTGAAGGCGCCGAGGTGCTCGGTGACCACGGCCAGCGAGTCCTCGTCGAGGCGGACCTTGGCGTAGGACAGGTCGTCGTCGTTCAGCAGGATCACGGCCGGGCGGTGCCGGCCGACCAGCTGCGGCACCTCGGTGCGCGGGCCGTCGACGTCCAGCTCGATCCGCTCGGTGCGCACCAGCGCGCCGTCGGTCAGCTCGTACAGGCCGACGGCGATCCGGTGCGGGCGCAGCACGGCCTCGCCCTTGGCACCGGCCGGCAGCGCCGGGGCGTCCTGGAGCACGGCGAAGGACTCGATCTCGCCGTCGGTGTTCAGGGTCAGCGCGGGCCGCAGCACGTTGATGCCGGCGGTCTCCAGCCAGGCGGCGGACCAGGCCTTGAGGTCGCGGCCGCTGGCCTCCTCCAGCGCGCCCAGCAGGTCGCCGAGGCGGGTGTTGCCCCAGGCGTGCCGCTTGAAGTAGGCGCGCACGCCCTCGAAGAAGGCGTCCTGGCCGACGTAGGCCACCAGCTGCTTGAGCACCGAGGCGCCCTTGGCGTAGGTGATGCCGTCGAAGTTGACCTGGACGTCCTCCAGGTCGTTGATGTCGGCCATGATCGGGTGGGTGGACGGCAGCTGGTCCTGCCGGTACGCCCAGGTCTTCATCTGGTTGGCGAAGGTGGTCCAGGAGTTGGGCCACTGCGAGTCGGGCGACTCGGCCTGGCAGACCGCCTCGGCGTAGGTGGCGAACGACTCGTTCAGCCAGAGGTCGTTCCACCACTCCATGGTGACGAGGTTGCCGAACCACATGTGGGCGAGCTCGTGCAGGATCGTCGCGGCGCGGGCCTCGTACGCGGCGTCGGTCACCTTGGACCGGAACACGTACTGGTCGCGCAGGGTGACGGCGCCCGCGTTCTCCATCGCGCCGGCGTTGAACTCCGGGACGAAGAGCTGGTCGTACTTGGGGAACGGGTAGGGGAAGTCGAACTTCTCCTGGAAGTAGTCGAAGCCCTGCTTGGTGACCTCGAAGATCGCCTCGGCGTCCAGGAACTCGCGCAGCGAGGGCCGGCAGTAGATGCCCAGCGGCACCTTCTGCTCGCCGTTCTCGTAGGCGTCGAAGACCCCGACGTACGGGCCCGCGACGAGCGCGGTGATGTACGAGGAGATCCGGCCGGTCGGGGCGAAGCGCCAGACCCGGGTGTCGCCCTCGCCCTCCGGCTCGGGGGTGGGCGAGTTGGAGACCACGCTCCAGCCGGCGGGCGCGGTCACGGTGAAGGTGAACGCGGCCTTCAGGTCGGGCTGCTCGAAGTTGGCGAAGACCCGGCGGGCGTCCGGCACCTCGAACTGGGTGTAGAGGTAGGTCTCGCCGTCGACCGGGTCGACGAACCGGTGCAGGCCCTCGCCGGTGTTGGTGTACGCGCAGGTGGCGACGACGCGCAGCTCGTTCTCGGCGGCGAGGCCCGGCAGCGCGATCCGGCTGTCGGCGAAGCCGGCGGTGTCGAGCCGCTCGCCGTTGAGGACGATCTCCTCGACGCTCGGGGCGACCAGGTCGATGAAGGTGGAGGCGCCCGGGGTGGTGGCGGTGAACCGGACCACGGTGGTGGACCGGAACGTGCCCCCCTCTCGGGCCGAGCTCAGGTCGAGCTCGATGTCGTACGCGTCCACGTGCAGGAGGTCGGCCCGGGTGCGGGCCTCCTCGCGGGTCAGGTTGGTGCCGGGCACTCGCTGGACTCCTTCGTCAGGCTGATGCTGGCATCCTGCCATGTCCGCCCGCCGGTCCCGCCGGAATGTGCCCGGATACGAAGCGGGCGGGACGGCAGGGGCCCGTGGGCCCTCCGCCGTCCCGCCCGCGGCGTCGTCACTTCTTGACGTACTTGAACACGGGGGAGTCGAAGGTGCCGCGGGAGAACCCGTACAGCGCCCCGTCCGAGTTCAGCACGAACTCGTTTCCGCTCAGGCCGATGCTGAAGGTCGAGTTGACGGTGAGGTTGCCGAGCTCGGCGACCGCGCCGTCGGCGGCGGCGAGGGTCACCAGCTTGGCGTCGTTGCCGTAGCCCATGTCCAGGATGGCCCGGACCTTGCCGTCCTTGTCGGTGCCGGAGACCAGCCGCAGGCCGTCCTTGGCCTTGCCGTCGGTCGACCAGAGCCGCTTGCCGGTGGTCAGGTCGTAGGCGTTGATCGCCGGCTTGGTCGGGTTGGTCTGCACGTACAGGGTGGTGCCGCTGACCACGCTCTGGGTGAAGGCGTCGGCCAGGCCGCTGAGCCGCAGGCTGTCGTAGCCGGGCTCCTTGACGGGCATCTGGGTGCCCGGCTTGTTGGTCTTGTCGAACGGCAGCACGTAGTCGCCGTTGGCGCCGCTGGACATCGACAGCACCAGGGGCTGGTCGGAGAGGACCTTGTCGACCCGCTCGATGGTGCCGGACAGGGTGATCGGCGCGGGCGAGGCGACCTTGCCGGTCTCCGTCTCCAGGATCACCAGCTGCGACTTGACGGTGGTGTTGAGGCCGTAGCAGCGGTCGGTGACCACGATCTGCGAGCCGGCCGCGGTGCCGTAGACGCTGCAGTCCTTCTCGCGCGGCTGGAAGGCCCAGACCGCGGAGCCGTCGGCGACGTTCACCGCGGCGGCGGTGTTGGAGCCGATGCCGATGACCTTGTCGGTGATGCTCAGGGTGGGGGAGACCATCTTGTTCTGCCCGACCTTGGCGCTCCACGACAGCTTGCCGGTGGTGAGGTCGACGGCGGCGATGGTGGAGCAGTCGCTGTCACCGGTGTTCAGCGAGATGGCGGCGATGTGCTTGGAGTTGGCGTTGTACGAGGCGGTGCAGAACTCCTTGGCGCCGGAGGGCACCGGGATGGTCCAGGCCTCCTTGCCGTCGGAGGTGTTGACGGCGCGGATGCCGGTGGTGTCGGCGCGCACCGCGACCTTCTCGGCGCCCCAGATGGCGAGCAGCCGGGTGGTGCCGCTGACCGAGCTGGCCGGCTTGTCGGCCGCCCAGGCCAGGTTGTAGGCGCCGGCCTTGCCGCCGCCACCGCCGCCCGTGCCGCCGGTGGTGCCGCCGGCCGACGGCGTGCTGCCCGGGCTGGTGCTGACGTCCGGCGAGGTCCCGCCGCCGCCGGTGACCTGGCCGGTGGTGCCTCCGGAGGCGGCCGGCGGGTCGTCCTTCTCCTTCTTGTCGTCGGTGAACAGCACGACCAGCGCGGCGACGATGGCGATCGCCAGCACGCCGCCGATGATGCCGCCCCAGACCATCACGGGGTTGCGCTGCTTGGGCGGCGCGGGCACCGGGGCGCCCGGGTAGCCGTAGCCGCCCTGCTGCGGGTAGCCGTACCCGGGCGCGCCGCCGTCGGCGGGCGGCGGGGCGGCGTAGCCGTAGGGCTGCTGGCCCGGGGCCGGGGCGCCGAACTGCGGCTGGCCGGGCGCCGGGTCGTACGGGCCGACCGGCGGGGCCGGTGCCGGTCCCTGTGCGGGGAAGGCGGGGGCGGTGGGCGCGTAGGCGTAGCCGCCCGCGGCCGCGGCCGGCGGGGCCGGTGGCGCGGCGGGCGGAGCGGCCGGGGCCGGCGGTGCGGCCTGGCCGGGGACCGCCGCCCCGTCGAGCTGTGTCTGCTGGTCCGCCACGGCCGCCGGGTCGACGCCGCCCGGCGTGCGTCCGAACGACACGCCCCGGTTGTCCGGACCGCCGCCGGGAGCTTCGCCAGCTCCCGGCATCGGGTGATCCCCTGCCATCTGTTGCCCCGTCATGTCTGGAAGCGTCCCGGTATCGGTGCACATCCGTGACCGGCGGGACGGGTGAGATTGGGCACCATCGTACGGGGGGACGGTTTTCGGACGCCCGCCGGAACCCGGGGCCCCGGCCGCCCCCGTGCCGACCTGGGACGATGTCAGCACCCGGGCCGCCCGCACCGGCCCGGCGCCCGGCCCCTCCCCCCGTTCCCCGGCACCCGGGCCCGTGCACCGTCCCGTCGCCTTCCCTCTCCCGTGCCTTCACGTTCGGGGAGGGCCTAGGCTTCAGGTTGTGAAGGGGGACGTCCCGGCGGAGGGGTCCCCGGCGCCCTTTGGGAGGGTGGATCATGTCGACGGACACTCCGGGCTCGCAGTCCTCACTGCACCGGGCCAACCTGGAGCGGGTGCTCCGCGCGGTGCGGATGGCCGGGTCGCTGACCCAGGCCGAGATCGCCCGCGGTACCGGCCTCTCGGCGGCCACCGTGTCCAACATCGTCCGGGAACTGAAGGAGAGCGGCACCGTCGAGGTCGCCGACACCTCCGCCGGCGGCCGGCGCGCCCGCAGCGTCTCGCTCAGCGGCGACGCGGGCATCGTGGTGGGGATCGATTTCGGCCACACCCATCTGCGGGTCGCCGTCGGCAACCTCGCCCACCGGGTGCTCGCCGAGGAGAGCGCCCCGATGGACGTCGACGTCTCCGCCGCGCAGGGCTTCGACCGGGCCGAGGCCCTGGTGGAGCGGCTGCTCGCGGAGGCCGGTTTCCGCTCCGACAAGGTGATCGGCGTGGGCCTGGGCGTCCCCGGCCCGATCGACGTGGAGACCGGCGCGCTGGGCTCCACCGCGATCCTGCCGGGCTGGACCGGCATCGCCCCCGGCCGCGAGCTGGCCGAGCGGCTCGGCCTGCCGGTGCACGTCGACAACGACGCCAACCTCGGCGCGCTCGGCGAGCTGGTCTGGGGTGCCGGCCGGGGCCTGAACGACCTCGCCTACATCAAGGTGGCCAGCGGTGTCGGCGCCGGCCTGGTGGTCAACGGGCAGATCTACCGGGGGCCGGGCGGCACCGCGGGCGAGATCGGCCACATCACCCTGGACGAGGCCGGCCCGGTCTGCCGCTGCGGCAACCGCGGCTGCCTGGAGACCTTCGTCGGCTCCCGCTACCTGCTGAACCTGCTCACCCCCACCCTCGGCACCGGGCTCACCCTGCCCCGGGTGGTGGAGCTGGCCCACGAGGGCGACCTCGGCTGCCGCCGGGTGATCGCCGACGCCGGCCGGCAGATCGGCACCGGCGTGGCCACCCTGTGCAACCTGCTCAACCCGCGCCGGGTGATCCTCGGCGGCGACCTCGCCGAGGCCGGGGAGCTGGTGCTCGCGCCGATCCGCGACTCGGTGGCCCGCTACGCGATCCCCAGCGCCGCCCGCCAGCTGTCGGTGGTCCCCGGTACCCTGGGCGGCCGTGCCGAGGTCCTGGGCGCGCTGGCGCTGGTGATGAGC
Organism: Kitasatospora sp. NPDC059462; assembly: GCF_042749955.1. Taxonomy (NCBI): domain Bacteria; kingdom Bacillati; phylum Actinomycetota; class Actinomycetes; order Kitasatosporales; family Streptomycetaceae; genus Kitasatospora; species Kitasatospora sp. NPDC059462. The sequence continues at coordinate 6,163 of NZ_JBHYUU010000201.1, forward strand.
GAGGCGGGCGACTCCAGCGCGCTCGCCGTGGCCCGTCCCTGAACGCCGCCGCCCGCCCCGCCGCCGGGCGCACCGACACGCCGGTCTCCCCCCTCCACCCGAAGGAGTGACCGTCGAGGTGGTTGGCGCGTACCGGCCGTCGGTACCGGACACCCCGCCCGGTGTCCGGTAGGCGGACATTAGACTCGACCGGTCGACACCGGGCGGCGACGCCCGTCGGGCCCCCGCGGTCCGCGAACACTGAACGAGGAGGAACGGGTGGCCCTGCTGACCCGCATTCGGGGACCGCGCGATCTCGACCGGCTCACGCCCGGACAGCTGGCCACCCTGGCCGAGGAGATCCGGACCTTCCTGGTGACCGAGGTCTCCAAGACGGGCGGCCACCTCGGCCCGAACCTCGGCGTGGTGGAGCTCACCATCGCGCTGCACCGGGTCTTCGACTCCCCGCGCGACCGCGTCCTGTTCGACACCGGCCACCAGAGCTACGTCCACAAGCTGCTCACCGGCCGCCAGGACTTCTCCGGGCTGCGCAGCAGGGGCGGCCTGTCCGGCTACCCGTCGCGCGCCGAGTCCGAACACGACGTGATCGAGAACTCGCACGCCTCCACCGTGCTCTCCTACGCCGACGGCCTGGCCAAGGCCAACCAGCTGCTGGGGAAGAACGACCCGGTGGTGGCCGTGATCGGCGACGGCGCCCTCACCGGCGGCATGGCCTGGGAGGCGCTCAACAACATCGCCGACGCCAAGGACCGCCCGGTCGTCATCGTCGTCAACGACAACGAGCGCTCCTACTCGCCCACCATCGGCGGCCTGGCCAACCACCTCGCCACCCTGCGCACCACCCAGGGCTACGAGCGCTTCCTGTCCTGGGGCAAGGACGCCCTCCAGCGCACCCCCGTGGTCGGCCAGCAGCTCTTCGAGACCCTGCACGGCGCCAAGAAGGGCCTGAAGGACTTCATCGCCCCGCAGGGCATGTTCGAGGACCTCGGCCTCAAGTACATCGGCCCGATCGACGGCCACGACCTCACCGCCCTGGAGTCCGCGCTCACCAAGGCCCGCGGCTTCGGCGGCCCGGTCATCGTGCACTGCCTGACCGAGAAGGGCCGCGGCTACCACGCCGCCGAGAACAACGACGAGGACCGCTTCCACGCCGTCGGCAAGATCCACCCGGAGACCGGCCTGCCGATCAAGAACGCCGGCGGCCGGAGCTGGACCTCGGTCTTCGCCGAGGAGATGGTCGCCCTCGGCCACGAGCGCGAGGACATCGTCGGCATCACCGCCGCGATGCTCCACCCGGTGGGCCTGGCGCCGTTCGCCGAGGCCTTCCCGGACCGCATCTTCGACGTCGGCATCGCCGAGCAGCACGCCGTCACCAGCGCCGCCGGCCTGGCCACCAACGGTCTGCACCCGGTCTTCGCGGTCTACGCGACCTTCCTCAACCGGGCCTTCGACCAGGTCCTGATGGACGTCGCCCTGCACAAGCTGGGCGTCACCTTCACCCTGGACCGGGCCGGTGTCACCGGCGACGACGGCGCCTCGCACAACGGCATGTGGGACATGTCGATCCTCCAGGTCGTCCCCGGTCTGCGGCTCGCCGCCCCGCGCGACGCCGACCAGCTGCGCGCCCAGCTGCGCGAGGCCGTCGAGGTCGAGGACGCGCCGACCGTGGTCCGCTACTCCAAGGGCACCGTCGGCCCGGCCGTCCCGGCGGTCGGCACGGTCGGCGGCATGGACCTGCTGCGCGTCGACCCGGAGGCCGAGGAGGGCCGCCGGGCCGATGTGCTGATCGTCTCGGTCGGCGCGCTCGCCCCGATGTGCCTGGAGGTGGCCGACCTGCTGGCCGCCCAGGGCATCAGCTCGACCGTGGTGGACCCGCGCTGGGTCAAGCCGGTCGACCCGGCGCTGCCGGGCCTGGCCGCCGAGCACCGGGTGGTCGTCACGGTCGAGGACAACGGGCGGGTCGGCGGCGTCGGCTCGGCGGTCGCCCAGGCGCTGCGCGACGCGGACGTGGACCTGCCGCTGCGCGACTTCGGCATCCCGCAGGAGTTCCTGGACCACGCCTCGCGGCCGGAGATCCTCGCCGAGATCGGCCTGACCGCCCCGGACATCGCCCGCCAGGTGACCGCGCTGGTCTCCCGGCTCGACGTGGCCGTCCAGGCCTGACCGGCCCCCGTCGCCCCGAGCGGGCCGTTTGCGACAGCTCGGTACCACTCGGGGCTGATAATCGCACCAAAGGCGGGACCGGCGCTGCCCGCGCCGGTCCCGCCCGGTAGGTTGTCATCCGTGCCGACCCCCATCCGAGAACGCCTGACCGCGCTTGCCGAGCGCCTGCCCCTGGGGGTACCCCCGGCCGACGGCTGGGAGCGCGTGAAGACCGGTTACTGGACGCGGCTGGTGCCGCTGCTGGCCCTGGTGGCCCTGCTGACCCACCTGCCGTCCTTCCTCCGCCCGGTCTGGAGCCCCGACGAGGGCTTCCTGGCCACCCAGGCCCGGATGCTCGCCGACGGCGGCGTGCTCTACGACACCGTGGTGGACCGCAAGCCGCCGTTGCTGCCCTGGCTGTACCAGGCCTGCTTCGCGGTCTTCGGCTCCGCCTCGCTCTGGCCGCTGCGCACCCTGGCGGTGGCCGCCCACCTGGTCACCGCGATCCTGCTGGCCTCGCTCGCCCGCGGCCGCTGGGGCGACCGGGCCGGGGTCGGCGCGGGCCTGCTCTACCTGCTGGTCTCCATCGGGCTCTCCCCGGAGGACACCCAGGCGGCGACCTTCGAGGTCTTCATGCTGCCCGCCATGGTGGCCGCCTTCCGCTACGCCGAGCGCCGGCGCTGGCTGGCCGCCGGCATCGCGGTGGCGCTCTGCTCGCTGACCAAGCAGACCGGCGGCGCGGTGCTGCTGCCGGTGCTCTGGATGCTCTTCCAGGACGCCCGGCGGCGCGGCGTGCGCTGGATCCCCGCCCTGCTCAAGATCGGTTTCGGCTTCACCCTGCCGATAGCGCTGGTCGCGGTGATCCTCACCAAACCGAAGGGCTTCCTGTTCTGGGTGGTCACCGGCAGCGGCGACTACGCCAGTGTCGGCGGCGCCTGGCTGCAGATGGCCGGCCGGGCGCTCGGCAACTCGGCGATCCTGGTCGCGGCCGGCCTCGGCTTCCTGCTGCCGGTCGGCCGCCGGCTCTGGCTGAAGCACCGGCACCGTCCGCTGCCCGTCGCGGGGGAGGAGCACGGCTCCACCACCGACCTGTGGATGTGGCTGCTCTCCTCGGTGGTCGCGGTCAGCATGGGCTTCCACTTCTTCGGCCACTACTACCTCCAGCTGATGCCCCCGCTGGTGCTGCTGGGCACCGGCGCGATCGCCACCTCGGCCGTCCGCTGGAAGCCCGTGCTGCTGTACACCGCGGCCGCCGCCACCGTCTTCTGGGGCCTGGCGCTGGCCTGGCCGGGGGAGCGGCTGGACCGCACCACCGAGGTCGCCACCGCGGTCGCCGCGCAGACCACCCCCAAGGACACCGTGCTGGTCTGGGGCATGCACCCGGAGCTGTACTGGCTCGCCGACCGCAAGCCCGCCACCCGGTACCTCACCGCGGGCTTCCTGACCAACTACAGCGGCGGCAAGGACGGCAGCCCCAACGTCGGCGAGCAGTTCTCGATGACCAACGCCTGGCAGACCTTCGACCAGGAGATCGCCAAGAGCCTGCCCGAGGTCGTCGTCGACGACTCCGGCCTCGCGCCGTACCAGCCCGGCATGATCCCGAAGATCGAGAACCTGCTGGAGACCCACTACGAGATGGTCGGCGTCTTCGCCGACACCGTCGTCTACCGCCTCAAGCGCTGAGCCGGACCCCGGGGGAACGCCCCCGGGAGGAGCGGGAACGCGAAGGGCCCCGGTGACCGTGCTGGTCACCGGGGCCCTTCGGCGTCACCGCTGGGCGGGCACCGAGGCCACGCCCGGGGCGAGGAAGCGCTTGCCGTTCACCCGCTCCGAGATGCCCTCACGGTCCAGGTACGGGGTGATCCCGCCCAGGTGGAAGGGCCAGCCGGCGCCGGTGATCATGCAGAGGTCGATGTCCTGCGCCTCGGCGACGACACCCTCCTCCAGCATCAGGCCGATCTCCTGCGCGACGGCCTCCAGGGCGCGGCCGAGGACCTGCTCCTCGGTCAGCACGGTGTCGCCGAAGGAGAGCAGCTCCAGCACCTCGGGGTCGAGGACCTGCTGGCCGTCCACCCAGGTGTAGAAGCCGCGCTTGCCGGCCTTGACCACCTTGCCGAGGTTCTCGGAGACGGTGAACCGCTCCGGGAACGCGCCGTGCAGGGTCTCCGAGACGTGCAGGGCGATGGCCGGGCCGACCAGCTCCAGCAGCACGATCGGGGACATCGGCAGGCCGAGCGGCTCGACGCCCTTCTCGACGGTGGCGATCGGGGTGCCCTCGTCGATGATGTCCTGGATCTCGCCCATGAAGCGGGTCAGGATCCGGTTGACCACGAACGCCGGGGCGTCCTTGACCAGCACCGAGGTCTTCTTCAGCTTCCTGGAGACGCCGAAGGCGGTGGCCAGCGAGACGTCGTCGGTCCGCTCGCCGCGGACGATCTCCAGCAGCGGCAGGATCGCGACCGGGTTGAAGAAGTGGAAGCCGACGACCCGCTCCGGGTGCTTCAGCTTCGAGGCCATCTCGGTGACCGACAGCGAGGAGGTGTTGGTCGCCAGCACGCAGGTCGGCGAGACCACGTTCTCCAGGTCCGCGAAGACGGCCTGCTTGACGCCCATCTCCTCGAAGACGGCCTCGATCACGAAGTCGGCGTCGCCGAAGGCCGCGGCCTTGTCGAGCGAGCCGGAGACCAGGCCCTTGAGGCGGTTGGACTTGTCCTTGCCGATCCGGCCCTTCTCCAGCAGCTTGTCGATCTCGGCGTGGACGTAGCCCACGCCCTTGTCGACGCGCTCCTGGTCGATGTCGGTGAGGACCACCGGCACCTCCAGGCGGCGGGCGAACAGCAGCGCCAGCTGGGAGGCCATCAGACCGGCGCCGACGACGCCGACCTTGGTGACCGGGCGGGCCAGCGACTTGTCCGGCGCGCCGACCGGGCGCTTGGCCCGGCGCTGCACCAGGTTGAAGGCGTAGATGCCGCTGCGCAGCTCGCCGCCCATGATGAGGTCGGCCAGGGCCGCGTCCTCGGCGTCGAAGCCGGCCTGGAGGTCCTCGTCCTTGACCCGGGCGATGATGTCCAGCGCCCGGTAGGCGGCCGGGGCCGCCCCGTGCACCTTGGCGTCGGCGACCAGCCGGCCCCAGGCGACGGCGTCGTCCCAGGCCTTGCCGCGGTCGATCGCCTCGCGCTCGACGGCCACCTCGCCCGTGAGGACGCGGGCGGCCCAGAGCAGCGACTGCTCCAGGAAGTCGGCCGGCTCGAAGATCGCGTCGGCGATCCCCAGCTCGAACACGTCCTTGCCCTTGAGCTGCTTGTTCTGCGCCATCGAGTTCTCGATGATCACCTTGACGGCCTTCGCCGGGCCGATCAGGTTCGGCAGGATGCTGCAGCCGCCCCAGCCGGGGACGAGGCCGAGGAAGACCTCGGGCAGCGAGAACGCCGGGACGCCCGCCGACACCGTGCGGTAGTCGCAGTGCAGGCCGACCTCGACGCCGCCGCCCATCGCCGCGCCGTTGTAGAACGCGAAGGTCGGGACGGGCAGCGCGGCGATCCGCTTGAAGACCTCGTGGCCGCCCTTGCCGATGGCCAGCGCGTCCGCGTGCTCCTTGAGCAGCTCGACGCCCTTGAGGTCGGCGCCGACGGCGAAGATGAACGGCTTGCCGGTGATCGCGGCACCGACGATGGCGCCCTCGGCGGCCTCCGCCTCGACCTGGTCCAGCGCCTCGTTCAGCTTGAGCAGCGAGCCAGGGCCGAAGGTGGTCGGCTTGGTGTGGTCGAAGCCGTTGTCCAGGGTGATCAGGGCCAGCCGGCCGGCCTGCAGCGGCAGGTCCAGGTGGCGCACGTGCGCGGTGGTGACGACCTCGCCGGGGAAGAGCTCGGCGCCGCGGGTCAGCAGCTCAGTCGTGGTGCTCATGCTCACTTACCACCCTCGAAGTGCGGGTTCTCCCAGATGACGGTGCCGCCCATGCCGAAGCCGATGCACATCGTGGTGAGGCCGTAGCGGACGTCCGGGCGCTGCTCGAAGCGGCGGGCCAGCTGGTTCATCAGGCGCACGCCGGAGGAGGCCAGCGGGTGGCCGAAGGCGATCGCGCCGCCGTACGGGTTGACCCGCTCGTCGTCGTCCGCGATGCCGTAGTGGTCCAGGAACGCCAGCACCTGGACGGCGAAGGCCTCGTTGACCTCGAACGCGCCGATGTCGTCGATGGTGAGGCCGGCCTTGGCCAGCGCCTTCTCGGTGGCCGGCACCGGGCCGATGCCCATCACCTCGGGCTCGACGCCCGCGAAGGCGTAGGAGACCAGGCGCATCCGGACCGGCAGGCCGAGCTCCTCGGCCACGTCCTCGGCGGCCAGCAGCGAGGCGGTGGCGCCGTCGTTGAGACCGGCCGAGTTGCCCGCGGTGATGTTGCCGTGGGGGCGGAACGGGGTCTTGAGCCCCGCCAGGTTCTCCATCGTGGTGCCCGGGCGCATCGGCTCGTCCACGGTGGCCAGGCCCCAGCCGGTCTCGCCGACCTCGGGGTTGGTGTTGCGGACCGAGACCGGCACCAGGCCGGGCTGGATGTCGCCGTTGGCGTACGCCTTGGCGGCCTTCTCCTGCGAGCGCACGGCGTAGGCGTCGCAGCGCTCCTTGGTCAGGTGCGGGAACCGGTCGTGCAGGTTCTCCGCGGTCATGCCCATGAACAGGGCGGACTCGTCGACGAGCTTCTCGGAGACGAAGCGCGGGTTCGGGTCGACGCCCTCGCCCATCGGGTGGCGGCCCATGTGCTCGACCCCGCCGGCCACGACCACGTCGTACGCGCCGAAGGCGATGCCGCCGGCGGTGGTGGTCACGGCGGTCAGCGCGCCGGCGCACATGCGGTCGATCGCGTAGCCGGGGACGGACTTCGGCAGGCCGGACAGCAGCGCGGCGGTGCGGCCGATGGTCAGACCCTGGTCGCCGATCTGCGTGGTGGCCGCGATGGCGACCTCGTCGATGCGCTCGACGGGCAGGTTCGGGTTGCGGCGCACGAGCTCCCGGATGCACTTGACGACCAGGTCGTCGGCGCGCGTCTCGTGGTAGATGCCCTTCGGGCCGGCCTTGCCGAACGGGGTGCGGACGCCATCGACGAAGACGACGTCCCTCGCGGTACGAGGCACGGGGGCTCTCCTCCCAGGGACCAACGGTTCAGGTGGGCAGGCTGCCGCTCACCATCGCACGAGGGAACGTGGGCGGCGCTGCTTGTCGGCCATGCTACCCGCCGGTAACCAACCTGCCCAGGCCCGTTCGGTGCTTCCGGCCGTGTGTCCCCCGACACGTCGGGCGTCCGCGCGGCGAACACGGCGCGCAACACGACGAAAAGGGGATGCCGCCCCTGCGGGCGGCATCCCCTCGACTGTGCTCCCGGGTTCTAGTCCCAACGCCGTTCAGTTAGGGGCGGTCTGGGCTGCGTCAAGGGTCGGTTGTGAGCATGTTGATGCTGATGGTGGCCTTGTAGGTTGTCCGGTCGAT
>NZ_JBHYUU010000202.1:0-13737 GCF_042749955.1 Kitasatospora sp. NPDC059462
CGACGTCACCGGCGGGGCCGGCACCGCCCTCGGCGGCGCGGGCCCGGAGCACGCCGGGGGCGGAGCCGAGCCGGCCGGGGACCGGACGGCGGCCAGGCGCGCGCCGCGCCGCACCGCGGGCGCCCAGGGAGCGGCCACCGTGCCCGCCCCCGCGCAGCCGGGCGGCCAGGGTGCCACGACGCCGGGCGGCGCCACGACGGCCGCCGCCAAGGCCGCGCAGGGCGGCCGCCCCGCGGCCCCGGCGCCGCGCCAGCACGTCGGGGCGGCCGAGGACCAGACGGGTGCCGCGGGCCGGCCCCGTCCGCGCAGCCGTGCCCCCCGCCGCCCGACCGGGCGCGAGCGGCACGACGAGAAGATCACCGTGTACGTGTCCGCCGAGGAACTGATGGACCTCGAACACACCCGGCTGGTGCTCCGCGGTGAGCACGGCCTGGCGGTGGACCGCGGCCGGATCGTCCGGGAGGCCATCGCGGTGGTGCTGGCGGACCTGGAACAGCGCGGCGAGGCGAGCATCCTGGTGCGGCGGCTGCGCGGGCGCTGAACGCGTTCCTCGGGGCCGCGGGGGGTCCGGGGAGGTTCGGTGCGGCCCGATGGCGGTGCGGCGCGCTCCAGTGCGGTTCAGCATGCTTCAGGGCGGTTCAGCGCGGCATGGTGCGGCGCGGTGGGGGCCGGCGGTCCGGTGCGGTCCGGCGTGTCGGCGGGCCCCGGTGCGGGGCGGGCGCCGCGGGCGGGTGAAGATGGACCGTCATGCCGAGCACGCCCGAGAGTCCCGTCGTCGCCCAGGCCGCCGCTGGAGCGGCCGGGCCGGGCACGCCGGGCACGCCGGGTGCGCCCGAGGACGGGCCGCGGGGCGGCTTCCGGGTCCGGCTGGACAACTTCGAGGGCCCGTTCGACCTGCTGCTGAGCCTGATCGCCAAGCACCGGATGGACGTCACCGAGATCGCGCTGGCGACCGTCACCGACGAGTTCATGGCGCACATCCGCGCCATGGGACCGGACTGGGACCTCGACGCGGCGACCGAGTTCCTGGTCGTCGCCGCCACCCTGCTGGACCTCAAGGCCGCCCGGCTGCTGCCCGCCGCCGAGGTCGAGGACGACGAGGACCTCGCCCTGCTGGAGGCGCGTGACCTGCTCTTCGCCCGGCTGCTGCAGTACCGGGCGTACAAGCGGGCCGCGGCGCTGTTCGGCGAGCGCTGGGCCGCCGAGCTGATGCTGCGGCCCCGGACCGTCGGCCTGGAGCCCCGGCACGCCGGGCTGCTGCCCGAGGTCGTGATCAGCGTCGGCGCCGAACGCCTCGCGGAGCTCGCCGCCCGGGCGACGGCACCCAAGCCCCGCCCGGTCGTCTACGTCGACCACATCCACACCCCGCCGGTCAGCGTGCGCGAGCAGGCGGGCCTGGTGGTCGGGCTGCTGACCGAACTGGGCGAGACCACCTTCCAGCGGCTGGTCGCCGACGCTCCGGACACCATGGTCGTGGTCGCCCGGTTCCTGGCCCTGCTGGAGCTCTACCGGGAGCGGGTGCTCGCCTTCGAGCAGCCGGACGCGCTCGGCGAGCTCGTGGTGCGGTGGGTGGCGGAGGCGGACCGGGGCGTGGTGGACGTGACGGACGAGTTCGACCGGCCGGCCGGCGAGGGCGCGGCGCGGGCGGCGAAGGGCGAGGAGGACGGGCGATGACGGCCGGGAACGGCGGCACGGGCGGCGGGCGGCCGGCCCGGCGGGTGCTCGGGGTGCCGGGGCAGCCGCGCGCCGGGGAGTGGCTGGAACCGGCGCAGGGCGTGGCGGCGGGCGTGGCGGCGGAGCCGGAGGCCGGGCCGGAGCCGGAGCCCGTACCGGAGGCCGGGCCGGAGCCGGGGCCGGAACCGGAGGCCGGGCCGGGGCCGGAGTCCGTGCCGGTGCCGGTGCCGGTGGTGGACGACGGGCCCGGGCTGCGGGCCGAACTGGAGGCGATCCTGATGATCGTCGACGAACCGGCCGACGAGACCCACCTGGCGTCGGTGCTGGAACGCCCGCGCACGGAGGTGGCGGCGGCCCTGCGCGAGCTGTCCGCCGAGTACACCGCCCAGGGGCGGGGCTTCGACCTGCGGCTGGTGGCCGGCGGCTGGCGCTTCTACAGCCGTGCGGCCTGCGCCCCGGCCGTCGACCGCTTCGTCCTGGACGGCCAGCAAGCCCGGCTGACCCAGGCCGCGCTGGAGACCCTGGCGGTGGTCGCGTACCGGCAGCCGGTGTCCAGATCGCGGGTCTCGGCCGTCCGCGGTGTGAACTGTGACGGTGTGATGCGTACCCTGGTACAGCGAGGACTGGTGGAAGAGGCCGGATCCGAGCCCGAAACAGGTGCGATCCTGTATCGGACGACGAACTACTTCCTGGAACGGATGGGGCTCCGCGGCCTGGACGAGCTGCCGGAGCTCGCTCCCTTCCTGCCCGAGGTCGACGACGTGGAAGCGGAGTCCCTGGAGGGCACGATGATCGCGGAGGCGGTCGCCGCCGCTGCCGCGCAGGCCGCGGACGGCAGTGGCGAGGCCGGTCGGGCTGCGCCCGATCGGTAGGGGGCGGTGAGGTCGGCCGAAACGACCGCACAGCCCAGACGGTAACGACGTACGGACACTTTGATGCGTAGCAGTGGCAACGGCAGGAACAGCAGCGGCGGCGGCAGCGGTCGCGGCGGACAGGGCGGGGGCGGCCGGGGCGGCTCCTACGGGGGTGGCTCGGGCCGCGGTGGCTCCGGCGCGCGCGGGGGTTCGTACGGCGGCGCCTCCGGCGGCGGCCGGGGCGGCTCGGCCCCGCGCGGCGGCTCGGGCTCGTACGGCCGCGACGACCGTCGCGACAGCCGTCGGGACGACCGCAGGGACGACCGCCGCTACCCGGACCGCCCGCTGCGGCCCGAGGAGCGCAAGTACGACCGCCCCGAGTACGGCGGCGGCCCCAACGCCACCCCGGCCCGCGGCGGCTTCTCCGGGCGCCGTCCCGGCCCCGCCCCGCGGCCGCGCCGCGAGGGCCAGGGCGCCCCGGGCGACCCCCGGCGCCAGCCGCAGCGCTCGCGCGAGCTGCAGGCCCGGATCGAGGACGCGGTGCTGGCCCGGCACGACAAGCCGGCCGTGAAGCTCCCCAAGACCTTCGGCGAGCCCGAGGGCGAGCGCCTGCAGAAGGTGCTGGCCCGGGCCGGCGTCGGCAGCCGTCGCGCCTGCGAGGAGCTGATCGACCAGGGCCGGGTCGAGGTCAACGGCAAGCGGGTCACCGAGCAGGGCAAGCGGGTCGACCCGCAGAAGGACGAGATCAAGGTGGACGGCCTGACCGTCGCCACCCAGTCCTACCTGTTCTTCGCCCTGAACAAGCCGGCCGGCGTGGTCTCCACCATGGAGGACCCGGACGGCCGCCAGTGCCTCGGCGACTACGTGACCAACCGGGAGACCCGGCTGTTCCACGTCGGCCGCCTGGACACCGAGACTGAGGGCATCATCCTGCTCACCAACCACGGCGAGCTGGCCCACCGCCTCACCCACCCCCGCTACGGCGTGACCAAGACCTACCTGGCCGCCATCCAGGGCCCGATCCCGCGCGACCTGGGCAAGCAGCTCGCCAAGGGCATCGAGCTGGAGGACGGCTACGCCCGCGCCGACAGCTTCAAGGTCGTCTCGAACGTCGGCAAGAACTACCTGGTCGAGGTGACCCTGCACGAGGGCCGCAAGCACATCGTCCGCCGGATGCTGTCGGAGGCGGGCTTCCCGGTCGAGAAGCTGGTGCGCACCCACTTCGGCCCGATCGCGCTCGGCGACCAGAAGTCCGGCTGGCTGCGCCGGCTGACCAACCCCGAGGTCGGCCAGCTGATGCGCGAGGTCGGTCTGTAGTCGGTCTGTAGTCGGTCTGTCACGGACGGCCGCCGTCGCGCCGTGCCGGACGGTTCACCCCGGGCCTCCCCGCCGAGTGGCGGGGAGGCCCTCCGTCGTTCGGCGGGTCCTGCTGTGAAGCGGACCGCATCGACGGTGATCGCCTTGTCAGCCCGATGATCCGTGGCCGAGGATTGCCACCTGTCCACGACCCGCCGGGTGGCGGGAGTGCGCCACCCGGCGCGGGGCGAGAGGCGAACGGGGAGCGACGCCGTGTCCGATGCACCACTCAGCGCTCTGGGACTGGCCGGACCGGACGGGCGGGTCTACGCGGCGCTGGTGGCCAACCCGCAGTCGACGGCCGAGGACCTCGCCGTCTTCTGCGACCTGACCCTCCAGCAGAGCCTGCGGGCCCTGGACCGGCTCGCCCAGCAGGGCATGGCCACCCGGGCCCCGGTGGACCGGCAGCGGTTCCTGCCGGTCGCCCCGGACGTCGCCATCGGCACGCTGATCGGCCACCGGGAGTCCGAACTGCGCCACGCCCGGGCCGAGATGCACCGGCTCATGGACGCCTTCCGGGAGGCCTCGCGCTACACCGACCCGGCGCACTCGGTCGAGGTGCTGACCGGTGCCGAGGCCATCGCCCAGCGGCTGGAGCACATCACCGGGACCAGCCAGTACCAGATCCGCGGCTTCGACCGCCCGCCCTACATCCAGGACCCGGTGGCCAACATCCCGCTGCAACGGCAGCGGCTGAAGGAGGGCGTGCGGTTCCGGACCGTCTACGACCGGGAGGCGGTGGCCTGGCCCGGCCGGCTGGAGAAGAACATCCTGGTCGGGGTCGCCGACGGCGAGGAGGCCCGGGTGCGGCCGGTGCTCCCGATGAAGATGGTCATGTCGGACGACCGGATGGCGATCATCCCGATCAGCGTCGGCGACAGCGTCCTCGACGCCGCCTACGTCATCCACCCCTCGGCGCTCCTCCAGGCGCTGGACACGCTGTTCGAGGCGGAGTGGGAGCGGGCCGTCCAGCTGCAGGCCGCGATCGGCGCGGGCGACGGGACGCTGGAGCCGGAGGCCGACCACCGCAAGCTGCTCGGGCTGCTGGCGGCCGGCCTCACCGACGAGTCGATCGCTCGTTCGCTCGGCTGGAGCGCCCGGACCACCCAGCGCCGGCTGCAGTCGCTGATGCGCGAACTGGGCGCCACCACCCGCTTCCAGGCCGGGATGGCGGCCCGGGAGCGGGGCTGGCTGTAGCCCCGCGCCGCCGGGGCTGCCCCGGGACCCGCCGGGGCCCGCCGGGGCCCGCCGGGGCTGCCCCGGGGCCGTCCGGGGGCGGGGCCGTGGCGGAGGGCGGGGCCGTGCGGGGTCAGCTCCAGGGGGAGAGGGCGGCCCAGCGGCCGTCCGGACCGCGCTCGACCTTCTCCAGGCCGACCACCGCCGTGCGGTTCAGCCGCCCGTAGATGTGCGGGAACAGCACACCGGGGGTCGCCCCGGGCGGCGGGCCGCCGTGCGGGGCCTCCCACTTGACCATCGGTTCCACCAGCGACTCCTCGATCAGCAGCACCATCAGCGGTTCGCGGGCGTCGGCGAAGAAGGCGTTGGCCACGGCGAGCGCGGTCTGCTCGTCGGCCGAGCAGTGGATGAACCCGTCGGTGAGCAGCGAGGCGGTCGCGTACGGCCGGCCCGGGTCGGCCAGCCAGTCGTCCAGGGGGGCTAGGTGCAGGATCATGCTTCCTGTTGTACCCGCTCCGGCCGGGCCCGGGCGGGCGCCCGGGCCCGGCGGTTCGCGACGCCCGGGCGGAGTCCCGGGCGCCGGGAGGACCATCCCTAGAGGCCCGCCACCTTCCCGGAGGCGGACACCTCGTACACCAGGGTCAGCGTGCGGCGGGCGCCCGGACCGAGCGGGACGTCCCAGCGCACGACGCCCTCGGCGTCGAAGGCGTCCGGCGCGGGCGAGCACTCCTCCTTGCGCAGCCGCACCTCCACCGCCGACACCTCGGAGACCGGCACCCGCTCGCGCACCGCGACCACCTGCTCGTCCCGCTCCTCCGGACCGGAGAACCGCGACAGGTGCAGCCGCACCGTGCGGGTGGTCACCGACCGCTGGCCCAGCCCCGCCGTCGAACGGCGCTCGTCGGTCTCGCGCACCACCCGGTAGCCGTCCGAACTGCCGAAGGACAGCTCCGCGTCGGCGCCCGGCGCGGTGAACGGCAGCCGTCCGCGCCCGGTGAACCCGCTGCCGCGGACCAGCTCGACCGGCCCCGCGAGCAGCGGGTGCCCGGCCGTGCTGCGGAACCGGACCACCTGGGTGACCAGCGGCGACAGCTCCGGCGCGCAGGCGTACTCGCTGTGCGCCGTCGCCTCGAAGGAGCCCAGCGGCACCCGGTGCGCCCGGCCGTCGGAGGGCACGGTGGCCGGCGCCGGGGCGGTCAGCACCCGCACCTCGCCGCCGTCGTCCACGCCCGGCAGCACACCGTCCGGGCGGAGCTCGGAGATCGTCTCCTCGCGCAGCTCCACCTCGACGGTGCGCCGTTCCCCGGAGGTGCGCTCGCGCAGCGTCAGCACGTCCTCGGCGAGCGCGGGCGGCTCGGTGGCGAGGGCGGAGCGGGCGGTGGAGAAGGTCAGCCGGGCGCCGGTCCAGGCCTCCCCGGTGCGCTGCCAGACCACCGCCTCGGAGTCCAGCCGCAGCACGCCCTCGGCCAGGGTGGCCCGGTAGGACGGCCGCCACAGGGCGCACGGCACCAGGTGACTCACGGTCAGCCGGGCGGGCCCGGCCTCCCGGGCCTCGACGGTCAGGTCCAGGTGGGCGAGCAGTTCGGCGGGCTCCTCCTCGGCCTGCTCGACGGCGGTGAGCGCCGCGCCGCGCTCCTTCTCCAGCGCGCGCAGCCGGTGACGGGCGGCGCGCAGGTCCTCGGCCGCGCGCTCGCGCTCGGCGTCGACCCGGTTCAGCTCGCGGTGCCAGCGGGTGCGTTCCACCTCACCGACGCCGGCGCCCTCGCCGACCTCGCGCAGCAGGTCGGCGGCGAGCTGGGCGAGCAGTGCCAGCCGGGCCTCCAGCCGGTCGGCGAGCTGGTCCTCGGCGCGGCGGCGCTCGTCCAGCGCGTGCAGGCGGTGGCGCAGCTCGGAGTCCTCCGGGCCGGGCGGCAGCGGGGCGCGGGGCGTCCAGACCCGGGTGATCCGGGCGTCCAGGACGCGCACGCCCGGGGTGTCCGACTCGGCGCGCAGGGTGTGGTCGACGGCGAGTGCGGTGAGCGGGCCCAGGCGCAGCCGTTGGACGCCGGCCGTCAGCTCCGCGGTGGCGGTGCGCTCGACCTGGGCGCGGTCCTCCAGGCAGGTGACGGCGGTGACGGGCAGCGGCGCCGTGGGACGCGGGGTGACGGGGAGGGGGGTGGTGCTCATCGTTCAGTTCCTCCGGTTTCCGCCGACGATGGCCTTTCCGGCCGGGATTCTGATCTGGTAGCCGCCGTCCAGCTCGGCCCGGCCGCCCGGCGGCAGCTCGACCCGCCGGAGCCGGGTGCTGGGCGGGCACTCGGTGGACGGTTCGTCCGGTGCGTGCCAGCCGGGCCGTTCCTCGATCCGGATGTCGGCGTCGGAGCTGACCGGTACCCGTTCGCGGACCTCGACGGTGACCGGGCGGCCGAGCCGGTTGGCCAGTTCGACGTGCACCCGGTGGTCGAGCACGGTGCTGCTGTTCAGCATGCCCGCGGTGGACTCGCGCAGCTCGGTACGGCGCGTCACCTCGACCGACTCGGCGACACCGATGCCCAGTCGGCGCACACCGCCGGGGGCGAGCGTGGGCAGGGCGGCGGTCAGCAGGAACTCCTCGTCGACGGTCACCTCGACCGGTCCGGCGAGCACGGCCTGTGCGGTGGCGTTGGTGATCACCAGGGTGGCGTAGACCCGCTCCTCGACGGCGGGCACGGTGACGTACTCGGGGCTCACGCTGACCGGGATCTCGCCGATCGTGACGGTGTGCCAGGTGGCGTCGGAGGGCAGGTCGGCGGGTGCGACGGCGTCGAAGCGGTGGTCGAAGGAGCCGGCCGAGACGCGCGGCGGCACGGCGTGGTGCGGCAGCGGGAGGCGGGTCAGGCCGGGGGCCGGGTGGCCGAAGTGGTGCGGACGGTCGGGGTGGTGGGGACGGTCGGGGTGGTGCAGGGTGCCGCGGCGGTCGGCGGGGGCGTCCGGGCCGGACAGCTCCAGGGCGGGGTAGTCGAGCAGCGTCCCGTCCGGGACCGGCGGGCCGGGCGGGGGCGTGAACGGCGCGGGGGCGGCGAACCGGGCGAGCTCCGTCTCGGCGAAGGCGGCGCCGGGGGCCGGGGAGCCGGGGGCGGGCGGGGGTGCGCCGTAGCCGAGGACGGCGCCCGGCTCGGCGGGCGTGCCGGATCCGCCAGGGCCGCCCGGGCCGCCCGGTCCGCCCGCCTCGTCGGCCGAGCGGAGGCCGCCGGTGCGGGCGCGGGCGCGGGCGAGTCCGCCCGGGGGCTGCGGCGCGGGTGCGGCGGACGGCGGCGGGAGCGGGGTCGGCGTCGGGACGGCGGGGCTGATCGGGGCGGAGAGCCGGGGTTCGGCGCTGGCCAGGGCGACGCCGGGGCCGCCGGGCCCGCCGGCCGCCCGGCGGGGGTGGTGCGGGTGGTGCGGCACCGGGCGGGGGCCGGCCGCGTCGTAGCCGGTGAACAGGCCGGCCAGACCGGGCGGGGGCTCGCGCCAGCCGGAGGGCGGCGGGGCGGGCTGGCTGCGGCCGATCCGCAGCGAGCGCAGCTTGGGCAGGTCGGTGCGGCGGTCGAGGTCGGCGGTGGAGAGGGCGAGGCGCACGCCCGTCCAGTCCTCGCCGGTCTGCTGGGCGACGGAGGCGCGCAGCAGGAGGTGGCCGGTGTCGGCGCCCTGGCGGTAGGCGAGCCGGTAGGAGGGCACCCAGCGGGCGGCCTGGACGGTGTACTCCAGTTCGAGGTCCAGCAGGGTTTCGTGGGCCGCCGGGGTTTCGGGGGCTTGCGGGGTTTCGGGGGCCTGCCGGGTTTCGGGGTCCGGCCCGGCCTGGGGGTCCGGCGAGGTTTCGGGGTCCGGCCCGGAGGGGGAGCCCTGGGGCCCGGGGGTGGTGAGGGTGAGCAGGGCGGTCGTCGTGGTCCCGACGCTCTCGTGCCGCTCCGCGGAGGACAGCCGGGCGAGCCGGTCGGCCAGCACCTGGAACTCGTGGTCGGCGACTTCGATCTCCTGGGCGAGCCGCCCGGCGCGCTCGTGGAGGCCGGTGAGACGCTCGTCGACGAACTCGGCGAGCTCCAGCCAGGCGTCGGCGGGCGTGCGGCGCAGCGGTTCGTCACGGTGGCGCGGCGGGGGGACGGCGCGCAGCGCGGAGGTCTCGGCGATCGCGGCGAGGACCAGCCGGTGCTGCTCGCGCAGGGCTTCGCCGTGTTCCTCGGCGGCGTCCAAGCTTCGGCGCAGCTCGGGGAGTTCGGAGGGCTCGCGGAGTTCGGCGACGACCTCCAGGCGGGCCTCGGTGACGGCGGTGCCGGCCGGGCCGGCGAGCACCCGGGCGCGCAGCGAGCGCGGGTCGAGCCCGTCGGGCAGGCCGGTCAGCCGGAGCCGTCCGCCCGGAGGCAGGGCCGCCCGGGCCCGCCGGCGGCAGACCGCGCCGGCCGCGTGGACGACCACGGAGTCCAGGACCGAGGGGGCCGAGGGCACGGCCGGGGCGGGGACGGGCTCGCCGGTTCCCCCGGCGCCGCCGTCGTCGTCGTGCGGTCGATGCTGGTCGCTGCTGTGTTGATCGTTCACCCGGCCAACCCCTTCGTCGCGTACCGTCGGCGGCCCATCCTGCCGTGCGGGGGCGCCCGCGGCGCCGGTTTCCGCCGTGCGCGGTGTGCGGGTGCTCGGCGTGCGGGTGCCCGGTGGCGCGGGCCGCGTGAGGGGGGACGGCCGGGGGCGGTGGTGCGGTTGCGGTACGGGCGGTGGCGGTGATGGGGGAGGATGGGGGCCGACCCGCTCCCCGCGGGTGACCGTGTCGCAGTCGACCGTGTTCCGCGCAGTTCCGTGAGGAGAGCCACCCCGCCATGCGCACAGCCGCCGTCGTCGGTACCGGACTCATCGGCACCTCCGCCGCGCTCGCCCTCACCGGACGGGGTCTGACCGTCCATCTGGAGGACGCCGACCCGGACGCCGCCCGCACCGCCGCCTCGCTGGGCGCGGGGATCACCGAGCCCGCCGACGGGCCCGTCGACCTCGCGATCATCGCCGTCCCGCCGGCGCTGGTCGGCAAGGTGCTCGCCGACTGCCAGCGCCGCGGGCTGGCGCGCTGCTACACCGACGTCGCCAGTGTGAAGGCCGGTCCGCGCGCCGAGGTCGCCGCGCTCGGCTGTGACACTACCCACTACATCGGCGGCCACCCGATGGCCGGGCGCGAGCGCTCCGGACCGCTGGCCGCCCGTGCCGACCTCTTCGAGGGCCGGCCGTGGGTGCTCACCCCCACCCCCGACACCGACACCGACACGCTGAACGCCGTCCTCGAACTGGTCGCGCTCTGCGGGGCCGTGCCGATCGTCATGGACGCCGCGGCGCACGACCGTGCGGTCGCCCTGGTCTCGCACGCTCCCCAGCTGCTCTCCTCGCTGGTCGCCGCCCGGCTGGAGAACGCCGACGAGACCGCCATAAGGCTCTCCGGCCAGGGCGTGCGCGACGTGACCCGGATCGCCGCCTCCAACCCCGCGATGTGGGTGGACATCCTCTCCGCCAACGCCGGTGCGGTCGCCGACGTGCTGGAGGAGGTCGCCGCCGACCTCGGCGAGACCGTCACCGCGCTGCGCGCCCTCCAGGCCGCCGAGGAGGCCGAGCGGCAGGACGGCGCCGCGGGCATCACGGCGGTCATGCGGCGCGGCAACACCGGCCAGGCGCGGATCCCCGGCAAGCACGGGGCGCCGCCCACCCGGTACGAGACGGTCGCCGTCGTCCTCGGCGACCAGCCCGGCGAGCTCGGCCGGCTGTTCGGCGAGGTCGGTGCGGCGGGCGTGAACATCGAGGACGTCGACATCGAGCACTCGACCGGGCAGCAGGTGGGTTTCGTCCAGCTGTCGGTGGCGCCGACGGCGGTGCGTCCGCTGACGGCGGCGCTGCGGGCGAGCGGGTGGAGCGTGCGGGACTGACGTCCTGCGGTTGTGGCGGTGCTCGTGGTTGTGGCACTGCTCGCTGCTTGTGGCGGCGCTCGCCGTTATGGCGCTGCTCGTTGTTCTGGCGGCGTGTGCTCGGTGTGCGCACGGTGCTCGCTGTCCTAGCGGTGCTCGCGATACCGCACGGTGCTCGCGATGCCGTGCGGTGCCTGCCAGGAGCGGCGGGTCCGGCAAGGGCGGAGCGGGCCGGTCACCGGCGGGTCCGGGTGGGGCGGCGGTCCATTAACCTTGAGGGAGACCATCCCCGGCATCCCCGTACTGCGGGCTGCCGTGCTCAGAGATCAGAGAGAGGTTCGCGCCGTGGACACTGCCGACCGAGCGCACGCCCCGGTCGTCGTCGCCATCGACGGACCCTCCGGCTCCGGCAAGTCGACCGTCTCCCGGGCGGTCGCCGCCCGACTTGGCCTGAGCTTCCTGGACACCGGTGCCATGTACCGGGCGATGACCTGGTGGATGCTGGCCAACGACGTCGACGTCAACGACCCGGAGGCGGTGGCCGTCGCGTGCGGCAAGCCGGTGATCGTGTCCGGTACGGACGCGGACGGCCCGACCATCACCGTGGACGGCCGGGACGTCGCCGGCCCGATCCGCGGCCCCGAGGTGACTGCGCACGTCAGTGCCGTCGCCGCGGTGCCGGCGGTGCGCACCCGGCTGGTCGAGCTGCAGCGCGGCTGCGCCGGGGTCGCCGCCCGCGGCATCGTCGCCGAGGGCCGGGACATGGGGAGCGTGGTCTTCCCGGACGCCACCGTCAAGATCTTCCTGACCGCCTCCGAGACGGCCCGCGCCGAGCGCCGGGCCGCCGAGCTGCGGGCCAAGGGCGTCGACGAGGCGACCATCACCGCGATGGCCGCCGACCTGGCGCGCCGGGACGCGGCGGACTCCTCGCGGGCCACCGCGCCGCTCACCCAGGCCGTGGACGCGGTCCTGGTGGACACCAGCGCGCTCACCCTGGAGCAGGTGATCGATCGGATCACCGCACTGGTGGCGGAGCGGGCCGGGGCCGCGCTCGTCTGACGCGGACCGGCCGCCCGGGACGGCCAGGCCGTCGGGGACGGTCCGGCCGTCCGGAACGAGTAAAAGCCGATCATCTGATGAACGGGGTGCCATGGTGGCACCCGGAACCATTCGCGCTGCCCCGGAGGGGCAGGTACGCACGGCACGTCCCTGGGAAGGGCCGGGCCGGGAAACGGACAGTACGAACATGACCGCAGAGCACTCCACCGCCGGCCACGGCGAGCTGGACGCCTCCGAGTACGCCGAGTTCATGGCGCTCGCCGCCGAGGAGGGCTTCGACCTCGACGACGTCGACGGCCTCGGCGACGGCAGCCACGCCCCGCTGCCGGTGCTGGCCGTCGTCGGCCGCCCGAACGTCGGCAAGTCGACCCTCGTCAACCGCATCATCGGCCGCCGCGAGGCGGTCGTCGAGGACAAGCCCGGCGTCACCCGCGACCGCGTGACCTACGAGGCCGCCTGGAACGGCCGCCGCTTCAAGGTCGTCGACACCGGCGGCTGGGAGATCGACGTCCTCGGCATCGACGCCATGGTCGCCGCCCAGGCCGAGCTCGGCATCGAGCAGGCCGACGCGGTGCTGTTCGTGGTCGACGCCACCGTCGGCGCCACCGACACCGACGAAGCCCTGATCAAGATCATCCGCCGGGCCGGCAAGCCGACCGTGCTCTGTGCCAACAAGGTCGACGGCCCGTCCACCGAGGCCGAGGCCGCCTACCTCTGGTCGCTCGGCCTCGGCGAGCCGTTCCCGGTCTCCGCCCTGCACGGCCGCGGCTCCGGTGACCTGCTCGACGCCGTGATGGCCGCGCTGCCCGAGGCCCCGCCGCAGACCTTCGGCGACGCCGCCCCCGGCGGCCCGCGCCGCATCGCGCTGATCGGCCGGCCGAACGTCGGCAAGTCCAGCCTGCTCAACAAGGTCGCCGGCGAGGAGCGGGTGGTCGTCAACGAGCTGGCCGGCACCACCCGCGACCCGGTCGACGAGATGATCGAGCTCGGCGGCAAGACCTGGAAGTTCGTCGACACCGCCGGCATCCGCCGCCGGGTCCACCTGACCGCCGGCGCCGACTTCTACGCCTCGCTGCGCACCGCCGCCGCGCTGGAGAAGGCCGAGGTCGCGGTCGTCCTGGTCGACGCCAGCGAGACCCTCGCCGAGCAGGACACCCGGATCATCTCGATGGCCGTCGAGGCCGGGCGCGCCGTCGTCATCGCCTACAACAAGTGGGACCAGCTCGACGAGGAGCGCCGCTACTACCTGGAGCGCGAGATCGAGCGCGACCTCGTCCAGGTGCAGTGGGCCCCCCGGGTCAACGTCTCGGCGAAGACCGGCCGGCACATGGAGAAGCTCGTCCCGGCGATCGAGACCGCGCTGGCGGGCTGGGAGACCCGGATCACCACCGCCCGGCTGAACGCCTTCCTCGGCGAGCTGGTGGCCGCCCACCCGCACCCGATCCGGGGCGGCAAGCAGCCGCGCATCCTGTTCGGCACCCAGGCGGGCACCCGTCCGCCGCGCTTCGTGCTGTTCGCCTCGGGCTTCCTGGAGGCGGGCTACCGCCGGTTCATCGAGCGCCGGCTGCGCGAGGAGTTCGGCTTCGTCGGCACGCCGATCTCGATCTCGGTGCGCGTGCGGGAGAAGCGCAAGAAGAAGTAGGACGCGGCAGCAGCTGCGGAAGGGGGGCCGGCGCGGCCGCCGGGGGCGCGCGCCGCCGGGCGCGGCGCCGCGACAAGCGGGGCCCCCCCCACGCCCCCGGCAGGGG
>NZ_JBHYUU010000203.1:0-13381 GCF_042749955.1 Kitasatospora sp. NPDC059462
ACCCCCATCCCCACCCACTGCGACCCCTGACCCGGGAACACCAGCACCACCCCACCCGGCGACGACGCCAACCGCCCCGCCACCACCGCCGGATGGGACTTCTGCTCCGCCAACGCCCGCAGTCCGGCGATCAGTTCGTCGCGGTCCGGGGAGACCACGGCGCCGCCGAACCGGTGCCGGGCGCCCCGGGTCAGCGTCCAGGCCGCCACCTGCGCCGGTCCGGCCTGGGCGCCCGCGCCCTCCAGCCAGTCCGCCAGCCGCTCCGCCGCCGCGCCCAGCGCCGCCTCCGAGCGGCCCGAGAGCAGCACCGGGGCCGTCACGGGTGCCGGGTCGTCCGCCGGGGCCACGGCGGTCTCCGCCACCGCGGGCGCCTCCTCCAGGATCACGTGCGCATTGGTGCCGCTGATCCCGAAGGCGGAGACGCCCGCACGACGCGGCCGCTCCCCCGGCGCCCAGTCGACCGGCGTCCGCAGCAGTTCCACCCCGCGCGAGGACCAGTCCACCTCACCGGTCGGCTCGTCGACGTGCAGGGTGGCCGGCAGCACCCCGTGCCGCAGCGCCTGCACCATCTTGATCACACCCGCCACCCCGGCCGCCGCCTGGGCATGCCCGATGTTGGACTTCACCGACCCCAGCCACAACGGCCGCCCCGCAGGACGCTCCTGACCGTACGTCGCCAGCAACGCCTGCGCCTCGATCGGATCACCCAGCCGCGTCCCCGTCCCGTGCGCCTCCACCACGTCCACGTCCGCCGCACCCAGCCCCGCCGACGCCAGCGCCGCCCGGATCACCCGCTCCTGCGAAGGACCGTTCGGCGCGGAGAGCTGGCTGCTGGTGCCGTCCTGGTTGACGGCCGAGCCGCGCACCACCGCGTACACCGGATGGCCGTTGGCCCGGGCGTCGGAGAGCCGCTCCAGGAGCAGCAGGGCCGCGCCCTCGCCCCAGCCGGTGCCGTCGGCGGCGGCCGAGAAGGCCTTGCAGCGGCCGTCCGGCGACAGGCCGCGCTGGCGGCTGAACTCGACGAAGGTGTTGGGGGTGGCCATCACCGTGGCCCCGCCCGCGAGCGCCAGCGTGCACTCGCCCGACCGCAGGGCCTGGGCGGCCAGGTGCAGGGCGACCAGCGAGGAGGAGCAGGCGGTGTCCACCGTCACCGCCGGGCCCTCGAACCCGTAGGTGTAGGCGATCCGCCCCGACGCCACGCTGGGCGCGCTGCCGATGCCGACCTGGCCCTCGACCGCCGCCGGCACCGGGTTGAGCCGTGAGCCGTAGTCGCTGTACATGATCCCGGTGAAGACGCCGACCGGGGTGGCGCGCAGCGCGGCCGGGTCCAGCCCGGCGCTCTCCAGTGCCTCCCAGGTGGTCTCCAGCAGCAGCCGCTGCTGGGGGTCGATGGTGCCGCTCTCCCGGGGGCTGATGCCGAAGAAGTCGGCGTCGAAGCCGGCGGCGCCGGCCAGGAAGCCGCCGTGCCGGGTGTAGGCCGTCCCGGTGCGCTCCGGATCCGGGTTGTACAGCGCCTCCAGGTCCCAGCCCCGGTCCGCCGGGAACTCCGAGATCGCGTCCCGCCCCTCGGCCACCAGCCGCCACAGCTCCTCCGGCGACCCCACCCCACCCGGATAACGGCACGCCATCCCGACGATGGCGATCGGCTCCGTGTACCTGGCCTCGGCCTCGTGCAGCCGCAGGCGGGTGTCCTGGAGGCTGGCGCTGACCCGCTTGAGGTAGTCGCGGAGCTTCTCGTCGTTCGACATGCGTGCTCTGCCCTTCGATGGTTCGAGGTGTGGCGGGGCCGGACGGGGTGGAGCGGGGCGGAGGGGTCAGACCTGTTCCAGGGCGAACCCGGACTTGATCCACTTGCTGGACTCCACCGCGAGGACGGCGGCGCGGTCGCCCGCGGCCAGCTTCGGCAGCACCTGTTCGAGCTGGAAGAAGACCAGCGCGTTGCCGGTGTTGGCGGTCTCGCCGACGCAGCTGATCTCCTCGGCGCCGGGCAGACCGAGCCGCTGGACGATCCGGGCGGTCATCTGGGTGGACAGCTGCGGCGGCAGCAGGTGCGTCACCTCGTCCGGCTGCCAGCCGGCCTCGTCGAGCAGCCGGCGCAGGATCTGCTCGGCGAACAGCGGGACGGTCTCCTCGATCGCCTTGTAGTCCTCGCGCGCCGCCGGCCGCCCGCTGTGCCGGTCGACCGGCCCGAACCACTCCAGCACCTGGCCCGGCGCCCGTCCCCGTCCGGCCAGCTGGACGAAGGAGGCGCGGACGGCGGTCGGGCCCGCGGCCGGGTCGGCGCTCAGCACGGCGGCCCCGGCGGCGTCGCCGAACAGCACGTAGTTGACCAGTTCGGCGGGCGGGACCGCGCGCAGGTCGGCGCTCAGGTCGTAGTGCTTGGCGATGACGTCGCCGCCGAGCACCAGGGCGGTGCGGTGGCGGCCGGTGGAGAGCAGCTGCCGGGCGACGTCGATCGCCTGGACGGCACCGGAACAGCCGGACTGCAGCTGGTAGGTGGCCACACCGTCGATGCCGAGCCGGTCGGCGATCTGGTTGACGGTGGCCGGCATCAGACTGTCGGGGGTGGCGGTGCCGAGCACCACGAGGTCGATGTCGGCGGGGTCGGTGCCGGCCGCGGCGAGCGCACGCTCACCGGCGGTGGTGCCGAGGTCGGCCAGGGTGTCGCGCTGCTCGCCGGTCTCCAGGTCGAGGGCGAGGTGGCGGGTCCGGGTGCCGATGAAGGTGTCCACCCACTGTTCCCAGAGGGCGTCCATGCCGAAGCGGCGGCCCAGGGCGGCGTTGTCGATGGGCGGGCCCGGCAGCGCGGTGCCGGCCGCCAGGAGGCGGATCTCTGCGGGGTCCATCTGCGGTCTGCTCCCAGGGGCGTCGGTACGCTCCCCCCGGCCGGACGGCGGTCCGGCGGGCGGGCGTACGGCGGGCGGGCGTCGGGCGGGCGGCGGACGGGGGTCCGGCGGGAGTGCGGCGGGCGGGGTTTCAGCGGCGGTAGAGGACGATCGCCGAGGCGTAGGACTTGTGGGTCTCCACCGGCCGGAACTGGCGGAACCCGATCGCCCCGCGCAGCGGGCCGGCCACCGCGACCGCCTTGATGGTCTGCTGCTCGCCGAGGGTCAGCCGGGCGTCGTCGACGATGCCGCCGGTGCGGATGACATGACCGTCGATCAGCCGGATCTCCTCCGAGAAGTAGCCCAGGAAGTTGCCGTCCGGTCCCTTGCGCAGCATCCGCCCGATGCCCTTGGTCGTGCCGACCAGCGCGCCCTGCTGGTCACGGAGCTCGTAGCGGACGTGGGCGAGGTCGTCCAGCGTCGGGGTGCTCCCGCTGAAGTCCGCGTTGGTGGAGTCGTAGCTGATCAGGGTCTCGGTGAGGTCGGTCAGGTGGATCAGGTTCTCCGGTTCGCCGACCGCCGGGTTCGGCCCGGTCGGGCCGAGCGGCGGCACCGCCAGCCTGGCGAGCAGCCAGCCCCGCAGGGCGTCGGCGGCGGGGCCCAGCGGGCCGGGAAGGGGGATCGGTGCCATGCTCGGCTCCATTCGGCACGGGGACGGGGACGCCGGGGAAAACGGCGTGCCGATCACGCTAGGCAACGGCGCTAAACCGGCCCGGCGGCCCCCGCTGAACCGGCCGCCGCCACCCGTCGAATGCGCGGCTAAATCCGCGACAAACGGCCATTGAATTCCCGTTGATTCCCGCCGGAACTCCCGTGGCCCGCCCCCGGGCGGCGCAACTAGCATGCGCCGGAGTAACCAGAATTCCCCCCGGGCACCATTCCGGGAAATCCGACTGGGAGGCCGCGTTGTCCGCCAGTTCCGCCGAAGCACCGTCGTTCCCGGTGCGCCGCACCTGCCCCTACCAGCCGCCGGACGTCTACCGGGAGATCAGCACACGGGGCCCGATCAACCAGGTCACCCTCTGGGACGACCGCCGGGTCTGGCTGATCACCGGCTACGCCGAGGCCCGCCGGCTGCTCGCCGACGAGCGGCTGTCCTCCGACCGCAGCTACGACGCCTACCCGACCATGGCCCCGCACCTGGGCGCGCCGGCCGCCCGCAAGCTGGTGCTGGTGGGCGAGGACCCGCCGATCCACCACCACCACCGACGGCTGCTCAACCCGGAGTTCAGCCTCAAGCACGCCCGGGCGCTGCGCCCCGACATCGAGCGGATCGTCAACGGACTGATCGACCGGATCGAGGAACTCGGCTCCCCCGCCGACCTGGTGGAGCATTTCGCCGCGCCGATCCCGTCGCTCGTGATGTCGGCGCTGCTGGGCATCCCGTACGAGGACCACGCCTTCTTCCAGTCCGCCACCGCGGGCGTCATGCAGGGCCGGGACCCGGCCCACACCGAGGCCTCCGCCGCCGAACTGGTCCGCTACCTGGACCGGCTGGTGACGGCCCAGGAGGACAACCCCGACGAGAACCTGGTCGGCCGGCTGGTGGCGCACGTGGAGAGCGGCGAGCTGAGCCACGACGAGGTGGTCCAGCTGACCATGGTGCTGCTGATCGCCGGTCTGGAGACCACCTCCTCGATGATCCCGATCAGCGTGCTGGCCCTGCTGGAGAACCCGGAGCAGCTGGCGGCACTGCGCTCGGGCGAGGTGCCGGCCGCCACCGCGATCGAGGAGCTGCTGCGGATCACGGCGGTGACCGACTTCGCCGGGGTGCGCTGGATCACCGACGACATCGAGATCGACGGCCGGGTGCTGAAGGCCGGGGACGGCCTGGTGGTCTCCTCCACCATGACCAACCGGGACGAGCGGGTGCACGCCGAGCCCTACGATCTCGACCTCTCCCGGGCCAGCCGCCAGCACCTGACCTTCGGCTACGGCATCCACCAGTGCCTGGGGCAGAACCTGGCCCGGCTGCAACTGGAGATCGCCTTCGAGACGCTGGTGCGCCGGCTGCCCGGGCTGCGGCTGGCGGTGCCGGCCGAGGAGCTGGTGATGCGCCGGACCGGCACCATGCAGAGCGTCGAGCGCCTGCCGGTGGCCTGGTGAGCGCCGCCGGGGTGCGGGTCTCCACCGACCGGGACCGCTGCATCGGCGCGGGCCTGTGCGTGCTGACCGCGCCGGACGTCTTCGAGCACGACGACGACGGCCTGGTGACCCTGCTGACGCCCGAGCCCCCGGCCGGCCTGGAGCAGGACGTCCGGCTCGCCCAGCAGCTCTGCCCGGCCCAGGCCGTGCTCCTGACGGACCCCCGACCGGACACGACCTAAAGACTCCGGGAACCTTCCCCGCCCCGGACCGGCGGGACGAATCCGCAGGTCACCGATGCCCGGCCGGCGGATTCCCACCCCGTCGAAGGCCGCCGACCCGAATTCCGGGTCGGCGGCCTTAACGGTGTCTAAGGGCCGATGGCCGCCGCCCCGCCATTGTTTATACGCTCTTTCAGTACGCCGGGCGCCCAGCGCCGGGCTTTCGGCAAGGCGGTCCTCGGGCGCGGCGCCCCTCCGGTACCCCGCCGCGCCGTCCCGCCGCATTCCGCGGCCGCGGGGCATCACGTGATGCGCACCCGCCTCCTCATCCGCCTTCTCCTCCCCTGCTATCCCTAAGGACTGAAATGACGCAATCAGCCGAGGACCGGCTGGACGGTCCGCTGGTCAAGCTGATCATTGTCATGGCGCTCGCGTCGGTGACCGCGACGCTGAACGCGACCATCGTCGGCGTCGGGCTGAGCCCGCTGGCCGCCACCTTCGACACCACGCTCACCACCGCCGAGTGGGTCATCACCGGCTATCTGCTGGCGGTCGCCGCGACCATCCCGGTGACCGGCTGGGCGGTGGACCACTTCGGCGGCAAGAAGGTCTGGCTGTTCGGCCTGGTGCTCTACACCGTGACGGCCGTCGCCTCGGCGCTGTCCTGGAACATCGGCTCGCTGGTGACCTTCCGCATCCTCCAGGGCGTGGCGGCCGGCATCATCGAGCCGGTCATGATGACGCTCACCGCCCGCGCGGCCGGCCCGGCCCGGCTGGGCAAGGTGATGGGCCTGCTGGCCCTGCCGATGACGCTCGGCCCGGTGATCGGCCCGATCCTCGGCGGTGTCATCGCGGACAACCTGCACTGGAGCTGGCTGTTCCTGGTGAACGTGCCGATCGTGCTGATCGCGCTGGTGTTCTCGTTCAAGGTGGTGCCCGCCGACGCTCCCGCCGAGGGCGAGCGGGCGACCTTCGACGTCCTCGGCACCCTGCTGCTGAGCCCCGGCTTCGCCGTCCTGGTGTACGGGCTGTCGCAGACCGCCCACGAGGGCTTCGGCTCGACCACGGTGGTGGTGTCGCTGATCATCGGCGCCCTGCTGGTGGCGGGCTTCGTGGTGCACGCGCTCACCACCCGCCGCACCCCGCTGATCGACGTGCGGCTGCTCGCCAACCGGGGCTTCACGGCCGCCGTGGTCGCGATGGCGCTCACCGGCGCGGCGGTGTTCTCGCTGTACGTGCTGCTGCCGCTCTACCAGCAGCAGGTGCACGGCCAGAGCCTGATGGCCAGTGGGCTGCTGCTGGCCCCGTTCGGGGTCGGCACCTTCCTCGGGATGCCGCTGGCCGGGCGGCTCAGCGACAAGCTGGGCGCCAATCTGCTGGTGCCGGTCGGCGCCGCGCTGGTGGTGCTCGGAACGCTCGGCAACGCGCTGTCCTCGGCGGCCACCAGCCAGCTGGTGCTCGGCCTCTACGCCCTGGTCTCGGGCATCGGCCTCGGCTGCGTCGGCGCGCCGACGCTCGCCTCGCTCTACCGGACCGTCCCGCTGGAGAAGACCTCGGGGGCGACCAGCACCATGCTGTCGCTCAACCAGGTCGGCGGCTCCTTCGGCGTGGCGCTGGTGGCGCTGCTGGTCCAGCGCGGGGTCGCGCACGGCGACTCGGTCCGCAACGCCTACTCCACCACCTTCTGGTGGGAGCTGGCGATGACCGCGGTCATCGTGGTGGTCGGTCTGCTCCTGCCCGGCCGCCCGAAGGCCTTCGCGGCCGGCCCGGTGGTGGAGGAGGTCTCGCCGCGGGACACCGGCGAGCCGGTGGCCTCCTGACCCGGAGGCCCCGGCCCGGGTCGTACGGGGACCGCTCGGCCGGTGCGGCCCGTCGTGGCCCCGTACGGCCCGCGGTGCCCCGCGGTCACCCTGTGCG
Organism: Kitasatospora sp. NPDC059462; assembly: GCF_042749955.1. NCBI lineage: Bacteria > Bacillati > Actinomycetota > Actinomycetes > Kitasatosporales > Streptomycetaceae > Kitasatospora > Kitasatospora sp. NPDC059462. The sequence goes on from NZ_JBHYUU010000203.1 coordinate 7,109, forward strand.
GTCACCCCGTGCGGCCGCCCGTCAGTGCCGGCTCCGGCCGCTCCCCGCGAGCGGCCGGGCGGCTCCATCGGCGCATCGCCGGGACCTCCACGAGCCGGAAACTGAGCCAGGACACCCCGATGGTCACGGCCAGCAGCACCAGACCGAGGCCGGCCACCTCGGGCACCGACCAGACCTTCGTCTCGCCGAGGGCCAGCCGGACGTAGTGCAGCACCAGGTGGTGCGTCATGTAGAAGGCGAAGGAGATCTCGCCCAGACGCACCGCCGTCCGGCCGCGGAACGGCGAGCGGGTCCCCGCGATGTCCGCGCGTGCCGCCGCGGCGACCAGCAGGGCCAGCGGCAGCGCCAGCGTGGCGGTGAAGCCGTACGCCGTCGGCACCAGGGCCAGCTGGGCCGCCGCCCCGGCCGCGACCAGCAGCGCCGCCCCGGGCAGGCCGAGCCGGATCCACCGGCCGGTCAGCATGATCCGGGCCAGCAGGATGCCGAGCACGAAGTCCAGCGCGCGCACGGCCGGGAACGCCACCAGGAACCAGTTCTGCGTCAGCGACACCTTCAGGCCCGGCAGCTGGGGGCTGCCCGGCAGTGCGGTCTCGGCGACGAGCGGGAGCAGCGCGATCGTCGCCGTCACGCCCCACACCCAGGCCCACAGCCGCTCCGGCCGGATCCGCCGGACCAGCGCGTGCAGCCAGGGGAAGGCCAGGTAGAACGCCAGCTCGACGCTGAGCGACCAGCTGGGCAGGTTGACCGCCCGCATCACGTCCAGCTCCGGGAACCACGCGTTCAGCAGGAAGAAGCTGGGCAACAGCCGGGCGGTGGTGAGCAGTTCACCCGCCGCGAGGGCCAGCAGCAGCGCCGCCAACCAGGTCAGCAGATGGGTCGGGAAGATCTTCACCAGCCGGCGGCGCCAGAACCCCGTCCGGCTCTCGCCGATCCGGGCCGACCAGGTCAGCACGAACCCGCTCAGGATGAAGAAGAACTCCACCCCCAGCCAGCCCAGGCCGAAGGCGTACCGGAACACCGCCGCGGCCGGGCCGGGGGCGAGGTAGCCCTCGACCGAGAGGTGGGTGAAGTAGACGATCAGGGCGGCGGCGAAGCGCAGCCCGGTGAGGGACGGAAGGTTCGAGAACGCGGCCTGTCTGCCGCGGAGTTCGGTCATCGCGGGTCCTTTGCGCAAGGCGGACGGGAAGGGACGGCGACCGCTCGGTGCGGTCGGGCGGCCAGCCTCCATCGGGCTGCTAAACCCCTTCCGTGCACGCGGCTAAACCCCCTGCGGCCGCGCCCTTGCCATGTCCCCGACGGGCCCCTCGCGCCCGCCCCGGCGCCCGCGACGGCGGCCGGCCCGGGCGTCGTCCGCGGGGCGGCGGCGGACAGCCGTCAGCACCGGACGGGCCCGGGGCCCGTCCGGTGCGTACCGCCCGCCGGTCAGCGGTCGACGAACTGCAGACTGAAGTCGGTGAGCCGGGCGCCGGCGACCTGCTCGGCGGGCACCGCGGCCTCGATCGCGGCCAGCTCCTCGGGGCCGAGGGCGAGCGTCGCGGCGGCGAGGTTCTCCTCCAGGTGGTCGATCCGCCGGGTGCCGGGGATCGGGACGACGTCCTCGCCCCGGTGGTGCACCCAGGCCAGCGCCAACTGGCCGACCGACACTCCGAGTTCGATGGACAGCGGCTCCAGCCGGTCGACCAGGGCGAGGTTGGCCGGGAAGTTCTCCGGGGTGAACCGCGGCTGGGCGACGGTCCGGAAGTCCTCCGGCCCGAACACCTCCGCGGCCCGGTAGCGCCCGGTGAGCAGACCCCGGGCGAGCGGGGCGTTGGGCACGATGCCGATGCCCAGCTCGCGCGCGAGCGGGACGACCTCGCTCTCCAGGCCGCGGGAGAACAGCGACCACTCGGTCTGCACGGCGGCCAGCGGGTGCACGGCGTGGGCCCGGCGGATGGTCTCCGGGGCGGCCTCGGAGAGCCCGATGTGGCGCACCTTCCCCTCCCGCACCAGCTCGGCCAGCGCGCCGACCGTCTCCTCGATCGGCACCGAGGGGTCGATCCGGGCCGGGTAGAAGAGGTCGATGTGGTCGAGCCCGAGGCGCTTGAGCGAGGCGTCGGCGGACTCCTTCACGTAGGCGGCGTCGCCGCGCACCGCCTGCCCGATCCCGTCGCCGGTGCGCACCACCCCGAACTTGGTGGCCACCACCGCCTCGTCGCGCCGGCCGGCCACCGCCCGGCCGACCAGTTCCTCGCTCAGGCCGTGCCCGTAGACGTCGGCGGTGTCGATCAGGGTGACGCCCAGGTCGAGCGCCCGGCGGATGGTGGCGACCGCCTGCTCCGGATCGATCGGGCCGTAGAACTCGCTCAGGCCGAGGGCGCCGAGCCCCTGGGCACCGACTTCCAGGCCGCCCAGGTGGCGGGTGGGGACATCGTTCACTCGAATCGCTCCGTCATCGCTCGGGGATCGGTTCTGCCTCCTCCAGCGTGCCGAAGGGGGCTAAACCGCACCCAAACGGGAACGGGGCGGACGTCAGGCCCGCACGGCGGCGGGCCTGCGCCGGGCGGGGGCGTCCGCGCCGACCTCCAGGATGGTGCGCTGGAGGTTGCGCAGCCAGCAGCCCGGCTCCAGGCCCAGCTCCCGGTTGAGGGTGTCGCGCGCGGAGTGGTAGACGGTGAGCGCGTCGGCCTGCCGGCCCGAGCGCCACAGGGCCAGCATCAGCTGGGCGTAGAAGCTCTCCTGCAGCGGGTGCTCGCGGATCAGGCAGCGCAGCTGGGAGACCACCTCGCGGTCCCGGGAGAGCATCAGCTTGGACTCCACCAGCAGTTCGCTGCACTCCAGCTGGAGCTCCTGCAGCCAGGCCGCGAAGGTGTTGACCACCGGCCCGGCCTGCAGACCGGCCAGCACCGGGCCGCGCCACAGGGCGACGGTCTTCTCCAGCAGCTCGCAGGCCTCGTCGTAGCGCCGTTCGCGCATCATCGCCCGGGCAGCGGGCAGTTGCTCCTGGAGGGTGTGGAAGTCGACGGCCTGCGGGGGCGTCCACAGGACGTAGCCGGGCGCCCGGGTGATGATCGGCTCGGGCTCGCCGGGGCGGGTGAGCAGCTTGCGCAGCTGCGAGACGTAGACGTAGACGGCGTCCCGGGCGCGCTGGGGCGGCGTGGCGGGCCACAGCTCGCGCACCAGGTCGTCCACCGAGACCACCTGGCCCATCCGGGCGAGCAGGACGGCCAGCACCGCCTCGGTCTTGCGGGAGGTGATCACGACCTGGCCGTCCGCGTCACTGACCCTGAGCGGGCCGAGTACCTCGTACCTCACCGGTGCTCCTCCTCCGCCCGCCCTTCCGCCTGCCCCGCCGCGCACGTCCGCGCGGCCGTCGCCGGCGGCCTTGCAGCGCGTCAACAACTCGCGGCCGGCGGTTATTCCCGCAGCCCGGCGAGGTCCGGTCCGCCGGCGGGCAGGCCGAGGTTCTCGCGCAGGGTGGCGCCCTCGCGGTACTCGGCGCGCAGCACGCCGCGCTCCTGGAGGTGCGGGACCACCAGGTCGGTGAACTCGTCGAAGCCGACCGGGTTGAGGTGGCCGGCCAGGATGTAGCCGTCCGCGGCGCCGCTCTGGACGTCGGCGTCGATCCGGGCGGCCACCCCGGCCGGGGTGCCGGTGAAGGTGTGCCGCAGCAGCGTGCGGATCGCCAGCTCGCGCACCGACAGGCCCTCGGCGAGCGCCCGGTCGTACAGCGTCGCGGCGGGCGACCCGGGCGGCGCCGCGGGCGGGGGCGGCGGGTCGTCCGGGTCGTGGCCGGACAGGTCCGCCGCCCACAGCTGCCCGATCCGGGTGAGCGCGATCGCCGGGGTGATCTGCCGTGCCGCCACCTCGCGGGAGCGCTCCTCGGCCTCCGCCGGGGTGTCGCCGAGGATGAACCCGGCGCCCGGCATCACCTTGAGCGCGTCCGGGTCCCGGCCGAGCGCCCGGGCCCGCGCCCGCAGGTCGGCCCGGAACCGCCGGCCGGGCCCGGGGCGGTCGTGCAGGCCGAAGACGATGTCGGCGTGGCGGGCCGCGAAGTCGCGCCCCTGCCCGGAGTCCCCGGCCTGCACCAGGACCGGGCGGCCCTGCGGTCCCGGCGGCAGGGTGAAGCAGCCCTCCAGGTCGAAGTGGGCGCCCCGGTGGCGGTAAGGGGCGAGGCCGCCGCGCCAGAGCGTGTCGGTGGCCCGGACGAACTCCTCGGCGCGGGCGTACCGGTCGGCGGGCGCGAGGTGGGCGCCCCGGCGGAAGTTGACCCCGGCCTCGGGGTCGGCGGTGGTGACCATGTTCCAGCCCGCGCGGCCGCCCGAGAGGTGGTCCAGGGAGGCGATCTGCCGGGCGAGTTCGTACGGTTCGTTGTAGGTGGTGCTCATCGTCGGGACGAGCCCGATGTGCCGGGTGACGGCGGCCAGCGCGGACATCACCGTCGGACTGTGCGGGCGGCCGGCCACCTCCAGGTCGTCCAGCCGTCCGGCGTGTTCGCGCAGCCGCAGGGTCTCGGCGATCAGGAAGAAGTCGAACCGGCCGCGTTCGGCGGTGCGGACGGCGTGCCGGAACGACGCGAAGTCGATCTGGCTGCCGGAGCGGGGATCGTCCCAGACCACCCAGACGCTGTGCGGGAAGGTGGCGGCGAGCAGGACCTGTCGGCGCGGGCGCACGGGCACGGTTCCTCCTGGTTCCTCGTCAGACGCTGCGGCCGGAGAGCCGGTTGTCCGGGGCGGGCAGGCCGAGGCGCTCGCGCAGCGTGGCGCCCTCGTACCGCCGGCGGAAGGCTCCGCGCAGTTGCAGCTCGGGCACCAGGCCCCGGACGATGCCCGGCAGGTCCCGCCCGGGCGAGGCGGGCAGCAGCCGCACGCCGTCCAGGCCGGTGCGCTGCCAGGCGAGCAGCGATCCGGCGAGCTCCTCCGGGGTGCCGGCGAACGCGCCGGGGCCGCCCGTGCGGCGGGCCGCGGCGCGGCGCGGGTCGGTGTCCAGGGCCACCGGGCGGTCGGCGAACACCAGCAGCGGCGGCCCCGTCCGGGCCGCTCCGGCCTCGGCCTCGGCGGCCCGCAGGGCGGCGAGCTGCGCCCGGGCGTCGTCCGGGTCGGCGACGGTCAGCAGGGCGAGGTCGGCGGCGCGGGCGGCGAGCCGGCGGCCGGCCTCGTCGTGCACCGCGACCAGGACCGGCGGCTGCCCCTGCGGCGGGCGCGGGGTGACGGACGGTCCCCGGACGGCGAAGTGGCGGCCCCGGTGGTCGACGGGCCGCACCCGCGCGCGGTCCAGGAAGCGGCCGCTCGCGGCGTCGCGGATCTCCGCGCCGTCCTCCCAGCTGTCCCACAGCGCGCGGATCACCTCGACGGCCTCCTCGGTCTCCGCCAGCCGCTCCTGCGGGGTGCCGGGGGCGCGCCCGGCGTTGCGGTCCTCGGCCGGGTCCAGCCCGGGCCGCACCAGGGCCGCCGCCCGGCCGCCGGTCACGAAGTCCAGGGTGGCGAGGGCCGTCGACAGGTGGAAGGGCTCGCCGTGGGTCGGGGTGACCGTCGGCGCGATGCCGATCCACCGGGTCGACGCGCCCAGGGCGGCGGCGAGTTGCAGCGCCTCCGGCCGGGCCGTGCCGTCCGGCGCCGGGCGGTGGGCGTCGTCCAGGGTGACCAGGTCCAGCAGCCCGCGCTCGGCCTCGGCCACCCGCTCGGCCCACCGCTCCGGCGGCAGGGGCGTCTCCCGCTCCGGCGCACCGCCCGGGTCGCCGTCCAGGGCCACGGCCAACCGCAGTACCGCGCTCGCCGCCATCAGGCACCACCGCACTCTCCCCGTGCCCCGCAGGGCCGGACGACCTCCACCGCCCGTCCCCGGCGGGGACGGCAGGCACGGCACGCTAGCCACGCCCGGCCGGGGGCGGCAATCGCGGTTCGGCGCGGCTTCAGCCCGGGTTCAGCCCGCCGCGCGCGGGCCGGAGGTCCCGAGGGCACCGCCGCACGGGAGCCGACGCCCAGCTCGCGTCAGGTGCCGGCCGCGTGGACCCCGCCCGCCCGGGCGGGCACGCCCGACGGTGCTCCTCGACCACCACACGAACCAACACCGCACGAGAGCCCACACCCAACTCGCGTCAGGTGCGCGCCGCGTGGACCCCGACCGCCCCGGCAGGCACGCCCGACGGTGCTCCTCGACCACCACACGAACCAACACCGCACGAGAGCCCACACCCAACTCGCGTCAGGTGCGCGCCGCGTGGACCCCGACCGCCCCGGCAGGCACGCCCGACGGTGCTCCTCGACCACCACACGAACCAACACCGCACGAGAGCCC
>NZ_JBHYUU010000204.1:0-13255 GCF_042749955.1 Kitasatospora sp. NPDC059462
CCCCGCGGGGGGGGCGCGGGGGGCTGGGGGGGGCGGGCCGGGGGGTGGGGGGGGGGGGGGGGGGGGGGGGGGGTCGGCGTCGGCTCGGCGGCCGGGCGGGCCGGTGGCCGGACCGGCCGGACTGGCCGGACCGGGCGGCGGCCGGCGGCGCTCAGCGGCCGGCGGCGGCGCGGGCGGCCGGGGAGGTCGCGAGGTAGCCGAGGGCCTGGCTGGAGGAGCCCTCCTGGGTGGGGTGGTAGCCGGGCCGCAGGTAGCGCAGGCCGGAGCGGAGCGACCTGACCGGGTCGGGCAGCAGGCCGCGCCGGGCGATCCGGCCCGCCTCGCGCCAGGTGGGCCGGAGCCGGCCGTCGAGGGTGGGGTCGGCGGCGAGCAGGAAGCGGGCGCCGCGCACCCAGAGGTGCACCAGCAGCGGGCCGGAGACCAGCATGCCGCGGATCCGCCGTGCGTAGCCGGGGTCGAGGTGGACCATCAGGTCGTAGGCGACGCTGCGGTGCTCCACCTCCTCGGCGCCGTGCCAGCGCAGCAGGTCCAGCATCGTCGGGTCGGCCTTGGCGCGGTCCAGGCCCGGGGAGTTGAGCGCCCAGTCGCCGAGGAAGGCGGTGAAGTGCTCGATCGCCGCGACGAAGGCGACCCGTTCGATGATGTTCTCGCGCCGCCGGGCGGGCGACAGGCCGGGCTTGTCCCCGAGGACGCGCTGGAACAGCCAGGCGATCTGGCGCACGTAGGGCCGCGGGTCGAGGCCCTGGCCGAGCAGGTGGTCGAGGACCTCTTGGTGCGCCTCGGCGTGGATCGCCTCCTGGCCGATGAACCCCAGGACCTCCTCGCGCAGTTGCTCGTCGCGGACCATCGGCAGGGCCTCTTTGAAGACCTTGACGAACCAGCGCTCGCCCTCGGGCAGGAGCAGGTGCAGGACGTTGATGACGTGGGTGGCCATCGGCTCGTCGGGGATCCAGTGCAGCGGCAGGTCCGCCCAGTCGAAGCGGACGTCGCGGGGCTCCAGGACGAGGCCCTCGTGCACCCGGGCGGCGGGCGCGGCGAGGGCGGGGACGGGGGTGGGGCTGGGCATGGGAGGGCCCTCCTGACCTGCGGGTGGCGGCTCGACCCGGCACAACGTACTCGCGGGTAGCCCCGGCCACAAGGGTTTCGGCACGCCTTATCGACATCGAGTCTAATAAGTGGCCCGCGTCGCGGACACCGCAGGTCGGCCGTGGGACGACACCCCCGGAAACGCGAGAACCCCGCCGGAGCGGGGTCCCTGGGCGTGGGTGCGCGGTCCGGCCGGACCGCTCAGACCGCCATCGCGAGCATCAGCGGCGCGGCGCGGGCCGCGAGCACCTCGGCCGCCACCTTCAGCCGGTGCACGTTGTCGACCGGCATCGAGGTGGCCAGGCAGCCGACCGTGCTGCCGGCGGTCACCGGCACGGCCGCGCAGACCGTGCCGAGGGCGTACTCCTGGATGTCCAGCACCGGCACGGTGGCCGGCTGGCGCTCCAGACGGTGCATCAGCTGGTCGGTGTCGGTGACCGTCCGCGAGGTGAGGCGGGCCACCGGGTGGCGGGACAGGTGGTCCCGGCGGCCGTCGTGGTCGAGCTGGCTGAGCAGACACTTGCCGATCGCGCTGGCGTGCGCGGTGGCCCGGAAGTCCACCCACTCCTGCACCGCCGGCGCACCGTCGGAGGCCGAGACCGCCTCGACCGACAACTCCCCGTCGTGGTAGCGGCCGAAGTACACCGCGGCACCCAACTCGTCGCGCAGCTCGGCGAGTTTGCTGTCCAGCCGGGCGCGGACCAGCTGCTCCCGGTTGTGCTGACCGAGCAACGCGAAGGTTCCGCCGAAGACCCAGCCGCCGTCCTGGCAGAGCAGATAGCCCTCCGTCTCCAGGATCTCCGCGAGCCGGCGAACCGTCGGCAGCCCCAGGGACGTCTCCCTCGCCAGGGCCACCAGGGTGGCACCGCCGGGGTGCCGGTCGACGGCCTCCAGCAGTCTGAGGGCGTGCTGCAGGGAGGTGAACGAACCGGGCACGCCCTGCTCCGGCACGGCGTGACGGCCCGGGGCTGGTGTCGACATGTCGTCCCCTTCCGATGTCCCCGCGCGGCGTGACCGGCGGGTAGGGTCCAGCCTATCGACCGCCGGACACCGCCATCGTCTCCTTCGCCGGAATCCCCATCAGATACGGTGAAACACTTGACTGGCATATGCCTCACCGTGCCCCCTCGTACCCCCTTGCGGCGGACCGGCCGACCGGACTCGCTCACCAGTGCGTCACCGCCGGGGGCGGAACCGGCCCCCTGGGTCGCATCCGGCGCAACGCCGTCCGGGGTCGGCTCGCCCATCGGCGGGGCAGTGCGGGCGCAGCAGTTGGACACCGAAGGGCCAACCGCCCCACGTCCACCACCCGCCCGCGCAGGGGGTGACCAGGTTGCGGCGGCGCAGCCCGGCGGCGCGGACGGTGAACACGCCACCCGGGCCGACGGCCCCGAGGCTCGCCCACCATCGCCTCACCAGCGGGGCCGGCGGATCAGCGCGGGCGGACGCCGAAGAGACTCGCCACCCACGTCCACCACCCGCCCGCACAGGGGGTGACCGAATTGCGGCGGCACAGCCCGGCGGCGCGGACGGTGAACACGCCGTCCGACGCGAAGGCCACTGCTCTCGCTCACCAGGGGGCCGGTGGGTCAGTGCGGGCGCGGCAGTTGGACGCCGAAGGGCTCGCCGCCCACGTCCACCACCCGGCCGCGCAGCCAGGTGGTGTGCACGGTGCCGGTGAGCGTGCGGCCCGCGTAAGGGGTGACCGGGTGGCGGTGGTGCAGCCCGGCGGCGTGCACGGTGAACACGCCGTCCGGGTCGAACGCCACCAGATCGGCGTCGCGGCCGACCGCGACGGCCCCCTTCCGCCCGTCGAGACCGGCCAGCCGGGCGGGCCCCGCGGACATCCAGCCGGCCAGGTCGGCGAGGGTGTGGCCGCGCCTGCGGGCCTCGGTCCAGACCGCCGGCAGGCCGAGCTGGAGGGAGGAGATGCCGCCCCAGGCCGCCGCGAAGTCGCCGCTGCCGCCGCGCTCGGGCAGCAGCTTCAGCCCGGGGACGGACGGGGAGTGGTCGGACACCACGGCCGTGAACTCCCCTGCCGCCAGGGCCGTCCAGAGCGCCTCGCGGTTCGCCTCGTCGCGGATCGGCGGGCAGCACTTGAACGCGGTGGCGCCGTCCGGGACGTGCTCGGCGGCCAGCGTGAGGTAGTGCGGGCAGGTCTCGGCGGTGACCTCGACGCCCTGCGCGCGGGCCCGGCGCAGCAGCGGCAGCACCGCCGCCGAGGAGACGTGCAGCACGTGCACCCGGGCGCCGGTGCGGCGGGCCGCCGCCAGCAGCCGGGCGACGGCGGCGGTCTCCGCACCGGGTGGGCGGGAGGCGAGGAAGTCCCGGTAGCGGACGCCGGGTTGCTGCGGGGCGGCGGCCAGCACGGCCGGGTCCTCGGCGTGGACGACGGCCAGCGCCCCGAGCCGGGCCTGCTCGGCGAGCGCGGCCTCCAGCGCGGCCGGCTCCAGATGCGGGAACTCGTCGACGCCGCTCGGTGAGAGGAACGACTTGAAACCGAACACGCCCGCGCGGTGCAGGGGTTCGAGGTCGGCGAGGTTGCCGGGGACGGCGCCGCCCCAGAAGCCGAGGTCCACCCAGGCCCGGCCGGCGGCGGCCTTCCGCTTGGCCTCCAGGCCGGCGGGCGTGGTGGTGGGGGGCACCGAGTTGAGCGGCATGTCGACGATGGTGGTGGCGCCGCCGGCCGCGGCGGCCCGGGTGGCGGTGGCGAAGCCCTCCCACGCGGTGCGGCCGGGCTCGTTGACGTGCACGTGGGTGTCGACCAGGCCCGGCAGCAGGGCCGTGTCGCCGAGGTCGGTCAGCCGGCCGTCGCCGGCCGGGAGGGAGCCGTGTCCGGCGATCCGCGCGATCCGCCCGTCCCGGACCAGCACGTCCGCCGGGCGCTCACCCTCCGGCAGGACCACCCGGCGGGAGCGGATCACCTCGGTCTCGCTGCGGGGCATGGGGCCTCCGGAACCTGGCCTGGACGACGGGCGGGGCGCGGCGGGGCAGGGTTCGGCGGAACGGGGTTCGACGGGGCGGCGCGACGGGGCCCACCCGGTCGAGGGGCGGGCCCGGAGCGTAGGGCCGCCCCCGACCGGGCGTCAAGGGAGCGGACGGGGCCGCCGGGTGGGGGCGGCGCTACCCGCGCAGGAGGTCCGCCGCCAGCCGCTCCCCCGCGACCTCGGCCAGCTCGCCGGCCCTGGCCGGGGCGTCCGACGGGCCCCCGCCCAGCTCACCCAGCGCGTAGGCGGCCACGAATCCGGCCTCCCGCCACGCGCGTTCGGACAGCTCCACCCGACCCGCCACGGCGGCCGCCGGGACCCCCGCCCGCGCGGCGGCCGCGGCCACCCCGGCGGGGGCCTTGCCGTGGAGCGTCTGCGCGTCCAGGCAGCCCTCCCCGGTGACGACGAGGCGTGCCCCGCGCACCGCCGCGCCGAAGTCCAGCAGGTCGAGCAGCAGCTCGATGCCGGGCCGCATGGTGGCGCCCAGCAGGGCCAGCGCGGCGAAGCCGACCCCGCCCGCCGCCCCGGCGCCGGGCGCGTCACGGACGTCCCGGCCGACCGTCGCCGCGACCACGTCGGCGAAGCGGGTCAGGCCCTCCTCCAGCACCGCCACGTCCTCGGCGCTCGCGCCCTTCTGCGGACCGTAGACGGCCGCGGCGCCGCGCGGGCCCAGCAGCGGGTTGTCGACGTCACAGGCCACCACCACCTCGACGCCCGCCAGGACGCGGGCCGACGGGCCGGGGTCGAGGCGTGCCAGTCGTCGCAACGCCGCTCCGCCGGGCGGCAGTTCGGCGCCCCCGGCGTCCAGCAGGGACACCCCCAGCGCCTGGAGCAGCCCGGCCCCGCCGTCGGTGCAGGCGCTGCCGCCGAGGCCGAGCACGATCCGCCGGGCGCCCTCGTCGAGCGCCCGGACGATCAGCCCGCCGACCCCGGCGGAGCCGGCCGCCAGCGGGGCGGGCCGGCCGCCGGGGAGCCGGGCCAGACCGGCGGCCTGGGCGAGTTCGACCACGGCCGTGTCGCCCCGGACGGCGAACGCGGCGTCCACCGGCAGCCCGGTGGGGCCGGACACCTCGACGGGGACCCGGGTGAAGCCGGCCGCGAGGGCGGCGGCCAGCGTGCCCTCCCCGCCGTCGGCGACGGGCAGTTCGCGCACGTCGGCACCGGGGGCGGCGCGGCGGATGCCGGCGGCGATCCGGGCGGCCGCCTCGGCGGCCTCCAGGGTGCCCTTGAACTTGTCGGGCGCTACGACCACATGGCCCTGGCGGGGGTCGGCGGGCATGGCGGGGGCCTCACTTCCGGAAACCGAATCGGGTTCGTCCAGCAGGGGCGACGGACGACCGCCGGCTTCCGGCCGACGGATCCGGCCGGCCGTCACTCCCCCGCACGAGCCTGCCACGGACCGGGGAAGCGCTGCGCCGCCCCGCCCCGTGCTCGCTAGAGTGAGCGGGTGCGATTGATGGTGGAGTTCACGACCGAGCCCTTCGAGCCGGACACGTTCCCGCCGCACGCCGTGGCGGCCCGCCGCACGGCCGGCGAGGACGGCACCCCGTGACCGGACAGCCGCGACACCCGCTGGCCGCGGCGCTCGAACCGCTCCTGGACGCGGTCGGCGCGACTCCCGTCCCGCTGGACGAGGCGAGGCCCGAGGACATCGTCCTGGAGTGGGAGGGCGAGCGGGCGCTGGCCGTCCGCCTGCCGCACCTCAACGGCGCGCTGGACCTCCTGCTGACCGGGATGACCCGCCGGTTCGACGGCCGCCCGCTGGCCGAGCTGGGGCGCCCGGAGAAGCAGCACGTGGTCGCCCTGCTGGAGGAACGCGGAGCGTTCACCGTCCGCCACGGAGTGGAGACGGTCGCCTCGGCGCTCGGCGTCAGCCGCTTCACCGTGTACAACTACCTCAACCGGCAGGACGGTTCGAAGTCGAACTGAACGGGGGGCGGAACCGGGGCACACTTGTCGCATCGCACAGAATCCGCCCCGGTGACCGGGCCCGCCGGGAGACGTCGGCACCAAAGGTTCGCCGACGTGTTGCCGACCCGTCCCGGCCGACCTAGCTTGTGCGGGTGGCACCACTCCCCAGGAGGTCCACTCGTGACCGACCGCCCCCATGATCCGGACGCCCCGGACGCCCTGGGCGCCCTGGCGGCCGCGGACGCCGCCGGGCTGAGGAAGACCCTGCTGGACGTCTGCGCCAGCCCCGCCTGGGCCGAAGCCGTCGCGGCGACCCGCCCGTGGCGCGACCGCCGGGCCCTGCTGGACGCCGGCGCCGAGGCGACGGCCGCGCTCTCCGCCGCCGACCTGCGCGAGGCGATGGCCGGCCACGCCCGGATCGGCGCGCCCGGGGCGGGCGACGCCGCCTCCGAACGGGAACAGTCCCGGATCCGCGAGGCCGACGAGGCCCTGCTCGCCGAGCTGGCCCGGGCGAACGCCGCCTACGAGGCCAAGTTCGGCCATGTGTTCCTGATCTGCGCGACCGGCCGCACCGCGGCCGGCGTGCTCGCCGCCCTGCGCGAGCGCCACGCCCATGACCCCGCCACCGAGACGGAGATCGCCCGAGGAGAGCTACGGAAGATCAACCACCTCCGCATCACCCGCCTGCTCGACGGCTCCTGACAAACCGTCACCGCCACCCCGTGAGGCCGCCCCATGACCGGCATCTCCACCCATGTGCTCGACACCAGCCTCGGCCGCCCCGCCGAGGGCGTCCCGGTCGAGCTGGCGCTGCGCACCGCGGACGGCTGGCAGGTGCTCGGCACCACCGCGACCGACTCCGACGGCCGGGCCCGGGACCTCCCGGACGTGGCGGCGGGCTCGGTCGTCCGGCTGGTCTTCGACACCGCCGCCCACCTCGCGCGGACGGCCGGCGGCGACCCGCCGTTCTTCCCGGAGGTCTCGGTCGTCTTCACCGTGGCGCCCGCGCAACACCACTACCACGTGCCGCTGCTGCTGAACCCGTTCGGCTACTCGGTCTACCGCGGAAGCTAGGCCCACACCGACTGACAGGGGACCCACCTCATGGCCCACGTGCTCGGTCAGAACCAGTACGGCAAGGCGGAGAACCGCATCGTGCGCGTCCGCCGGGGCTCCGCCCGCCACGAGATCAAGGACCTGAACGTCTCGGTCTCCCTCTCCGGGGCGTTCGAGGACGTCCACCGCACCGGGTCCAACGCCAACTGCCTGCCCACCGACACCGCCAAGAACACCGTCTTCGCCTTCGCCAAGCAGTACGGCATCGACTCCGCCGAGGCCTTCGGCCTCCTGCTGGCCCGGCACTTCGTGGACGACACCGAACGCGGCGTCGTCCACCGGGCCCGGATCCGGATCGAGGAGTACGCCTGGGAGCGGATCCCCGCCGCCGACGGGACGGAGGGGACCGGTCACTCCTTCGTCCGCACCGGCCAGGAGGTCCGCACCACCGAGATCGGCTACGACGGCGAGTCCGTCCAGGTGATCTCCGGCCTCAGGGACCTGGTCGTGCTGAACTCCACCGACTCGGAGTTCTGGGGCTACCTCAAGGACCGCTACACCACCCTCCAGGAGGCCTACGACCGGATCCTCGCCACCCGGGTCACCGCCCGCTGGAGGTACGGCTACACCGGCCGCGACGACGAGACCGCGCCCCGCTGGGACCACTGCTACGCCCGGGTGAAGCGGCACCTGCTGGAGGCCTTCGCCGGCACCTACTCCTACTCGCTGCAGCAGACCCTGCACGCGATGGGCACCCGCGTCCTCGACCACGACGCCGAGGTCGACGAGGTCCGCCTCGAACTCCCCAACAAGCACCACTTCCTGGTCGACCTGGAGCCGTTCGGCCTGCACAACGACAACGAGGTCTACTACGCCGCCGACCGGATGTACGGCCTCATCGAGGGCACCGTCCACCGCGAGGGCGTCGTCCCGGTCATCCCGGTCGGCTGACCGTCCGGCGCCCGCTCCCCCGACGCTCGCCCGGCCCCCCTCCTTGGAGCCGCCCCATGGCAGTCCACCCCCCGCCCGCCGACCGGCGGACCGTCATCGAGAACGCGGCGATCGCGACCGTCGACGCCGACGGCACCGAGTACGCCCGCGGCCACGTGGTCGTCCTCGGCAACCGGATCGAGGCGGTCGGCGACGGCCCCGCCCCCGCGCGGCCGGGCGGTGCGGCCCGCCGGATCGACGCCGAGGGCCACCTCGTCACGCCCGGCCTGGTCAACACCCACCACCACTTCTACCAGTGGATCACCCGCGGCCTCGCCCAGGACGACATCCTCTTCGACTGGCTGGCCGCCCTCTACCCGGCCTGGGCCCGGCTCGACGACCGGCTGGTGCACACCGCCGCCCTGGGCTCCGCCGCCGCGCTGCTCAAGTCCGGCTGCACCACCGCCGCCGACCACCACTACGTCTTCCCGCGCGACGGCGGCGACCTCCTCGGCGCCGAGATCGAGGCGGTGCGCGAACTCGGCCTGCGGTTCACCGCCGCGCGCGGCTCCATGGACCGCGGCAGCAGCGACGGCGGCCTGCCCCCGGACAACGCCGTCGAGGAGCTCGACACCGTCCTCACCGCCTCCGAGGAGGCCGTCGACCGCCACCACGACCCCTCCCCCGGCTCCATGCTGCGGATCGCCCTGGCACCCTGCTCGCCGTTCTCGGTCTCCACCCGGCTGATGCGCGAGTCCGCCGAGCTCGCCCGCCGCAAGGGCGTCCGGCTGCACACCCACGGCTCCGAGACGGCCGAGGAGGAGGCGTACTGCAGGAAGGCGTTCGGGATGGGCCCCACCGACTACTTCGAGTCCGTCGGCTGGCTCGGCGAGGACGTCTGGATGGCGCACTGCGTCCACCTGGACGACTCCGCCATCGCCAGGTTCGCCGCGACGGGCACCGGCGTCGCGCACTGCCCGTCCTCCAACGCCCGCCTGGCCGCCGGGACGGCGCGGGTGCCCGACCTGCTGGCGGCCGGCGTCCCGGTCGGCCTCGGCGTCGACGGCACCGCCTCCAACGAGTCCGGCGAACTCGGCACCGAACTGCGCAACGCCCTGCTGATCAACCGCCTGCACGGCTCGCCGAAGGCGCTCACCACCCGCCAGGCGCTGCGGCTGGGCACCATGGGCGGCGCCCGGGTGCTCGGGCGGCAGGACGAGATCGGCTCGATCGAGCCCGGCAAGCTCGCCGACCTCGCGCTGTGGAAGGTCGACGGCCTGATGCACTCCTCGGTCGCCGACCCGGTGGCCGCGCTCGTCCTCGGCGCCCTGCCGCCGCTGGCGGCCCTCCTCGTCAACGGCACCACCGTCGTCGAGCACGGCCGGCTCACCACGGCGGACGAGGAGCGGATCGCGCGCTCCTGCGCCCGGGCCGCCAAGGAGCTGGCGGACCGCGCAGGATGACGGCACGCCAGACGGACGCGGAAGGCCGGCGCCGGCTCCCACCCCCGTGGGGCGCCGGCACCGGCCCGGCTCACGGGGCCGTCGGCGCGGGCGCGACCGCCGCCCCTCGCACGGCCGGCACCAGGGCGGGCCCGGCCAGCGCGAACAGCCCCGCCAGCACCAGCCAGCCGGCCGCCCCGTGGTCCACCGCCGTCAGCGTGACCACCAGCGGACCGATCACGTGCGCGGCCGCCTGCCCGCTCAGGAACACCCCCTGGTACTCGCCGTGCGCCCGCGGGTCCGCCAGGTCCAGGCTGAGCGTCCAGCCGCCCGCGGAGGTCAGCAGCTCGCCCAGGGTGTGCACCAGCGCACCGGCCAGCAGCGCCGCGGCGGCCGCCCAGGCCGGGCCGTACTGCGCCGCCGCGTAGCCCGCGCAGCCGGCCGCCAGCAGCAGCGCCCCGGCCGCACAGGCCCGCGCCGCCGACGGGACGTCCGTCACGCCCCGGCTCGCCCGCACCTGGAACAGCACCACCAGCAGGCAGTTGACCACGTTCACCGCCGCGACCAGCGCGGCCGGGGCCTGCGTCCCGAGCACGATCCACAGCGGCAACCCGACGGTCAGCACGGCGAGTTGCAGCTCCAGGACGGCGTGCAGCGCGGTGACCAGCAGATAGCGGCGGTCACCCAGCGCCGTCCGGCGCCCGCCCGCCGCACCGCCGCGCACCGGCTCCCCGGGGGCGGGCGTCGCGGGAACCCGCAGCCGGGCCAGCAGCAAGGCCACCCCCAGGAAGCTCGCCGCGTCCAGCGCCAGCATCGTCACGTACCCGGCGTAGGAGTCCGCCTGCAGGGCGAGCGCCGCGCCGCCCGAGCCGACCACCAGGCCCGCGTTCGCCACCGAGCGCAGCAGCGCCCGCGACCGCACCTGCCCGTCGGCCGGCAGCGCCCGCGCGATCAGCGCGCTGCGCACCGCCGCCGCCCCGCGCGAGAGCACCGTGGCCGCGCAGGCCAGCACCACGAACGCGGCGAAGGAGCGCACGAAGGCGTAGCCGAGCACCGCCGACGCCTCCAGCGGGCCGAGCACCAGCAACAGCCGTCTGCTCCCGGTCCGGTCGGCGAGCCGCCCCATCGGCACCCCGGCGAACACCCCGCACACCCCGGCGGCGGTGAGGCCGAGCGCCACCGAACCGGGCGCCAGCCCGAGCGAGCGGGTGAAGAACAGCACGTTCACGGTGACGAACAGCCCGTCGCCGACGGCGTTCACCAGGGTCATCAGCACGAGTCCGCGCAGCAGGGGACCGGCGGGCAGCAGGCGGCGGCCGAGGGCGCGCGGGCGCGCCCCCGCCGGGGCGGAGGAGGTCATGGCAGAAGCACAGCGGGGTTCCCGGGCGGGCGGAATTCTTTTACCGTTACGGTCAATGTTCGAGTTCCGTCTCGGCGTCGACGACCTCGCCGCCACCTGGTTCGCCTACTCCCCTTTGCAGGAGGCGGTGTTGGGCCTGCGCGCCCGCCGCCGGCCGGCGTACTACCCGGAGCAGCAGCCGTGGATCGCCGGCTGGCAGGACCGCTACGCCGCCCTGGACACCGAGCTGCTGGACGCGCTGACCGCGCCGAACGGCTTCGTGCCGGACTTCCTGACGCCCCGTCCGGCGGTGCCCCGGCCGGGCTTCGAGGACGAGCTGGCCCGGATGGCCCGCACCCCCGCGGAGGTGGTGCGCGCGGACCTGCTGGCCGCCTACCCGGGCGGCGGGTGCCCGCTGCCGCCGGTACTGGCGGCGGCGGTCGACGACCCGGCGGCGCTGGCCGCGCTGACCGCCCGTGCGGCGGAGGCGCTGGCGGCGTACTGGACGCGGTGCCTGGCGCCCGCGTGGTGGCCGAGGGCGCGGTCGGTGCTGGAGGCGGACCTCGCGTACCGGGCCCGGCTGCTCTCCGAGCGCGGCGCGGAGGGGCTGTTCGCGGACCTGGACGGCCGGATCTCCTGGCGGGACGGGGTGCTGCGGCTGGTCGACCACACACCGGTGGTCGTGGCGCTGGGCACCTCGGTGGTGGACGTGGCCGGGCGGGGGCTGGTGCTGATCCCGACGCTGGGCGGGCGCGGCGCGCAGACCGACATCACCCAGGACGGCCCGCCGCTGATCACCTACCCGGCGCGCGGCCGGGCGACCATGGCCGAGGGCCTGCCGGGGTCCGCCGGTGCGCCGGGCGCGGCGGACCCGACGACCGGCGCGGGCGGCGCGGACGGCGCACCGGCCGGGCTGGTGGGGCTGATCGGCCCGCCCCGGGCGCGGCTGCTGGTGCTGCTGGCGGCCCCGGCCAGCACCACGGAGCTCGCCCACCGGCTGGGGGTGACGCCGGGCGCGGTCAGCCGGCACCTGGGCGCGCTGGCGGCGGCCGGGCTGCTGGAGCGCACCCGGCACGGCCGCCGGGTGCTCTACCGGCGCAGCGGGCTCGGCGACGCGCTGGCCCGCGACCGGTCCTGAGCCCGGCGGCGGCGTCGGCGTCCCGGCCCGCACGGCTCCGGGAGGGCCCGATTCTGTAGGGTGGAGACTTGTTTCCACGATGCAGAATTCCGACGGGAAGGGAACGCCGGTGGCCCCGACCTCCTCCGACGGCACGGAGCGAACGCCGACCGAGCAGGCTCCGAGCGAGCACGCGACGACCGGGCGCACGACGTCCGAGCGCGCGAGCGGCGGGGTGCAGTCCGTCGAGCGCGCCTTCCAGCTGCTGGAGGCGCTCGCCGACGCCGGTGGCGTGGCGACGCTCAGCGAGCTGTCCACCTCCTCGGGCCTGCCCATGCCGACCATCCACCGTCTGGTCCGCACCCTCGTCCAGCAGGGCTACGTCCGCCAGGACGCCACCCGCCGCTACACCCTCGGCCCCCGGCTGATCCGGCTCGGCGAGACCGCCGGCCGGCTGCTCGGCAGCTGGGCCCGCCCCTACCTGGCGGAGCTGATGGAGGCCACCGGCGAGACCGCCAACCTGGCGGTGCTGGAGGGCGGCGAGGTGGTGTACGTCGGCCAGGTGCAGTCACGGCGCTCGATGCGGATGTTCACCGAGGTCGGCCGCCGGGTGCAGCCGCACTGCACCGGCGTCGGGAAGGCGCTGCTGGCGCAGCTGCCGGTGGAGGAGGCCCGCGCCGTCCTCGGCCCGGGCCCGCTGCCCGCGCTCACCCCGTACACGGTGACCGAGCCCGAGGAGCTGATGCACCGGCTGGCCGGGGCGCGCGAGCACGGCTACGTGGTGGACGACCAGGAGCAGGAGATCGGGGTGCGCTGCATCGCGCTCGCCGTCCCCGGCTCACCGACCCCGGCGGCGCTGTCGGTGTCCGGCCCGGAGGCCCGGATCCGGGCGCTGGAGGAACGGGCCGGTGCGGAATCGCTGGTGCCGGTGATGCAGGAGATCGCGGCCCGGCTCGGGCAGGTCCTGGCTCCCTGACGGTCCGGCCCCCCGTCCGGCCGCGCTCCCCGCACCCGGGCGGCCGGCTGTGCGACGGGCGTTCGCCCGTTCGAGCCACCCGAGGGCGGGTTGCCCCGGGGTTGCCCCGGCCCCGGCGGACCCGTCGGTGACGCTGGAGCGGACGCGGCCCGCGACGGCGCGGGGCGCCGGACACGGAGGGCAGGGTGAGCGGGATGGCCCGCAGCGGATCCGTTCGAGGTCTCCTCGGCAGGTCGATGGCAGTGGGGTGCGCGGTGGCGGCACTGGCCGCCGGGCAGGCGTGGGCGGACACCTGCGCACCGGACGACAAGGCGCTCACGCCGGGGGCGAGCGCCCCCGCCGCCGCGGAGCCGGCGGCCGATCCGGCCGGGGAGCCGGGCGAGGAGGCGGCGCCGGAGGCGGGCCCGGAGG
>NZ_JBHYUU010000205.1:0-8719 GCF_042749955.1 Kitasatospora sp. NPDC059462
TGACTTTTGGCACGCTGTTGAGTTCTCAAGGAACGGACGCTTCCATCGGGCGGCTTTCACACCGGCCCTCCGGGCGCTTCGTTCTTTCGTGTTTCGAGCTTACCAGATCCGTTTCCCGGTGCTTAACCGGCGCTTTTCGCGTCCGAAATCTGGTGTTAACCGCCGACTCGCGGCGACCCGACCAACCATAGCGGGTCCCCGGCCGGAGCGCGAATCGAGCCACGCCGGGGGTCACCCGCCCGGACGCGCCATTTGTTGCTCTCGCGAGCATATACAGCAATGGTCCCGATTCGCCAAGATGCCTGTAGAGTGCGGCGCATCGGCCAAGAGGACTAGACCACTAGCAGTCGGCGAGATGACCGGCCGGTGAGGCCGGACCATGCGGCCGACTGCCCGGGAATGTCAGCGGATGTCCGAAGTTGACATGATTTAGGCTTCAGTCGATCGCCCTGCCGCGTTCGCGGCCGCTCGCCTGTACTGCGCACTTGGGAGGCTCAACCATGACCACTGTGACGTCGCCGCTGACCGGCAAGGTCGTCGGGCTCGCCGGCGTGCCGGACCCCGTGTTCTCGGGTGCGATGGTCGGCCCGGGCACCGCGATCGACCCCGTGCGCGAGCAGACCGAGGCCGTTGCCCCGGTGGACGGCGTGGTCGTGTCCATGCACCCGCACGCGTTCGTCGTCGTCGACGCGGACGGGCACGGTGTTCTGACCCACCTGGGCATCGACACCGTCCAGCTGAACGGCGAGGGCTTCGAACTGCTCGTCAGCAAGGGTGACACCGTCACCCGCGGCCAGGCCGTCATCAAGTGGGACCCGGCCGCCGTCGAGGCCGCCGGCAAGTCGCCGATCTCGCCGATCGTCGCGCTGGAGGCCTCGACCGAAGCGCTGGGCTCGGTTCTGGAGAGCGGGGAGGTCGCCGTCGGCGAAGCCCTGTTCAACTGGAGCTGACCGCTCCCCCTCTTATCCGACACATCCGCCCCACCGCTCCGGTCGGGGCGGCCCGGCACACAGCGGTACCCGGCGGGTCCGCCTCTCTCACGGAGACAGACATGGAGAAGACGCTGCGCGGCGTTGGTGTCAGCCACGGGGTCGCGATCGGCCAGGTGCGGCACATGGGGACGGCGGTGCTGGAGCCCCCGGCCACCCAGATCCCGGCCGAGGACGCCCCGCGCGAGCAGGCCCGCGCCCAGGCGGCCGTCGAGGCGGTGGCCGCGGACCTGATCGCCCGCGGCAACCTGGCCGGCGGCGAGGCCCAGGCCGTGCTGGAGGCCCAGGCGCTGATGGCGCAGGACCCCGAGCTGATGGCCGACGTCTCCCGCCGGATCGCGGTCGGCAGCAGTGCCGAGCGCGGTGTCTACGACGCCTTCGCCGCCTACCGGGCGCTGCTGGCCTCCGCCGGGGAGTACCTGGCGGGCCGGGTGGCCGACCTCGACGACGTCCGGAACCGCATCGTGGCGCGGCTGCTGGGTGTCCCGATGCCGGGTGTGCCGGACAGCGACGAGCCGTACGTGCTGTTCGCCCGGGACCTCGCGCCGGCCGACACCGCGCTGCTGGACCCGACGCTGGTGCTCGGCTTCGTGACCGAGGAGGGCGGGCCGACCAGCCACAGCGCCATCCTGGCGCGGGCCATGGGCGTGCCGGCCGTGGTCGCGCTGCCGGCGGCGACCGAGGTCGCCGAGGGCACGGTCGTCGCCGTGGACGGCAGCTCGGGTGACGTGCTGGTCGAGCCGGGCGAGGAGAAGAAGGAGGAGCTGCGCCGGATCGCCGCCGAGCGCAAGGCGGCGCTCGCCGCCTCCTCCGGACCGGGCGCGACCTCGGACGGGCACCGGGTGCCGCTGCTGGCCAACATCGGCGGCCCGGCCGACCTGCCGGCCGCGCTGGAGGCGGGCGCCGAGGGCGTCGGGCTGTTCCGCACCGAGTTCCTCTTCCTGGACGACTCCGCGAAGGCGCCCGGCGAGGAGAAGCAGGTCGAGGCGTACCGCAAGGTCCTGGAGGCGTTCCCGGAGAACCGGGTCGTCGTGCGGGTGCTCGACGCGGGCGCGGACAAGCCGCTGGACTTCCTGACCCCGGCCGACGAGCCGAACCCGGCGCTGGGCGTGCGCGGTCTGCGCACCCTGCTGGAGCACCCGGAGGTGCTGCGCACCCAGCTGCGGGCGCTGGCGAAGGCCGCCGAGGGCCTGCCGGTGCACCTTGAGGTGATGGCCCCGATGGTGGCCGACCGCAAGGACGCCCGGGAGTTCGCCGAGGCGTGTCGCGAAGCCGGGCTGAGCGCCAAGTTCGGTGCGATGGTGGAGATCCCGTCGGCCGCGCTGCGGGCCCGCTCGATCCTCCAGGAGGTCGAGTTCCTGTCGCTGGGCACCAATGACCTCGCCCAGTACACCTTCGCGGCCGACCGTCAGGTCGGTGCGCTGGCCCGGCTGCAGGACCCGTGGCAGCCGGCGCTGCTCGACCTGATCTCCGCCGCCGCCGAGGCCGCGCAGGCCGAGGGCAAGAGCTGCGGCGTCTGCGGCGAGGCCGCGTCGGACCCGCTGCTGGCCGTGGTGCTGACCGGTCTCGGTGTCACCAGCCTGTCGATGGGCGCGGCGTCGATCCCCTACGTGCGGACCGCGCTGGCCAAGTACACGCTGGCGCAGTGCCGCCGGGCCGCCGAGGCGGCGCGGGCGGCGGACAGCGCCGAGGAGGCGCGGGCCGCTGCGCAGCAGGTGCTGTCGGGCGAGTAGCCGCCGGACGACCGTCGGCGTACGCCGGAGGGGCCCTTCCACTGTGGCTGTGGAAGGGCCCCTCCGGCGTTCCTCCGGGCGGGTGGCCTACGCCTGCCGGCCGGCCTCGCGGTCGCGGCGCAGCTGCTCGAACCAGCGGAGGTGGTCGAGGTTGTCGACGGAGCCGGGGTTGACGGCCCGGTCGAGCGGGGTGCCGGAGAGCAGGCGCTTCACCGGGACCTCGATGCGCTTGCCGGTCAGGGTGTGCGGCAGTCCGCGGACGGCGATGACCTCGTCGGGGACGTGCCGCGGGGAGAGCTCGGTGCGCAGCGAGGTGCGGATGCGCCCGATCAGGTCGTCGTCGAGTTCGGCGCCGGGGGTGAGGACGACGAACAGCGGCATCCAGTAGCCGCCGTCGGGCTCCTCCAGTCCGATGACCAGGGACTCGGCGATCTCGGGGAGGCGTTCGACGACCTCGTAGATGTCCGAGGAGCCCATCCGGACGCCCTGGCGGTTGAGGGTGGAGTCGGAGCGGCCGTGGATGACGACGGTGCCCCGGGAGGTGACGGTGGTCCAGTCGCCGTGGCGCCAGATGCCGGGGTAGGTGTCGAAGTAGCTGTCGTGGTACCGGGTGCCCTCGGGGTCGTTCCAGAAGCCGGTGGGCATCGAGGGGATCGGCTTGGTGACGACGAGTTCGCCGACCCGGTCGGTGTGCGGCCGGCCGTCGACGTCCCAGGACTCGACGGCGGCGCCCAGGCAGGGGGCCTGGATCTCGCCGAGGTGGACGGGGAGGGTGGGGACGCCGCCGACGAAGCAGGAGCAGACGTCGGTGCCGCCGCTGACGGAGGCGAGCCAGACGTCCTCCTTCACCTCGTCGTAGATCCAGCGGAAGCCGTCGGGGGGCAGTGGGGAGCCGGTGGTGCCGATGCAGCGGACGGCGGAGAGGTCGAGGTCGCGGCCGGGGTGGAGCTCGGCCTTGCGGCTGGCGATCACGTAGGCGGCGGAGGTGCCGAGCACGGTGGCGCCGGTGCGGGCGGCCACGGACCACAGGGCGCCGGTGTCGGGGTGGCCGGGGCTGCCGTCGTAGGTGACGACCGTGGACCCGGTGAGGAGGCCGGCGAGGAGGAAGTTCCACATCATCCAGCCGGTGGAGGTGTACCAGAGGAAGCGGTCGCCGGGGCCGAGGTCGAGGTGGAGGCCGGCCTGCTTGAGGTGCTCGACGAGGATGCCGCCCTGGCTCTGCACGATGGCCTTGGGCAGGCCGGTGGTGCCGGAGGAGTAGAGGACCCAGAGCGGGTGGTCGAAGGGGACCGGTTCGAAGACCGGCGCGGTGTCGGCGGCGACCAGGTCGTCCCAGGCCAGCGCGCCCTCGGGGGCGGGGGCGCCGAGCAGGGGGACGTGCACGACGGTGTGCAGCGAGGGGAGTTCGCGGCGGAGTTCGGCGACGACCTCGGTGCGGTCGTGGTCCTTGCCGCCGTAGTGGTAGCCGTCGACGGCGAAGAGGACGACGGGCTCGATCTGCTGGAGGCGGTCGAGCACGCTGCGGGCGCCGAAGTCGGGGGCGCAGCTGGTCCAGACGGCGCCGACGGCGGCGGTGGCGAGGAGGGCGACGGCGGCCTGCGGGATGTTGGGCAGGTAGGCGCCGACCCGGTCGCCGGGGCGCACGCCCCGGGCCCGGAGGGCGGCGGCCAGGGAGCCGACCTGGCGGCGCAGCTCGGCCCAGGTGAGCACGGCGGGCTCGTCGGTGGTCTCGTCGAGGTGGAGGATCGCGGGGCGGCCGGCGTTCGCCTCGTCCTCGGCGGCGCGCAGGGCGTGCTCGGCGTAGTTGAGGCGGGCGCCGGGGAACCAGCGGGCGCCGGGCATCGTGGGATCGGCGAGGACGGCGTCGGGGGCCTCGGTGAAGCGGACGTCGAACCACTGGGTGACGGCGGTCCAGAAGCGGTCGAGGTCCTCGACCGACCAGGCGTGCAGGGCGGCGTAGCGGGCTGCGGCCTGGTCGTCGTCGGCGGCGGGGGCGAGCGGGGCGGCCGGGGCGCCGTGGTGCTCGGCGGCCCAGGCCTGGAAGGCCACGATCCCGGTGCCGGCGGCACGAGCGGGGTCGGGGCGCCAGAGTGGCTGGTCCTGGGGTGGGGTGCTCACGGTGGTGGTCTCCCGGCCGGTGATGAGGGCGGACGGGGATGCTTGTGGCAGGGCCCGCGTCCGGTTGGGGGCTGTCGGTGCAGACCCTGCCATGTGAGCGGCCGGGGCGCCAGGGTCTGCCCGGCCGTCGGGCCGCGGCCGGGTTGCCTGGTCAGAGGCGGGAGAACTCGCCGTTGAACCAGGAGCGGGAGACGCGGGTGTGGAAGGGGAAGGCGAGCGGGGTCTCGGGGGTGGCGACCTGCCAGCCGTCGGTCTCCTCGGTGGGGACGGAGGGCGGGAGGGCGGCGAGCGGGCGGGCGGGGAGCAGGCCGAAGAGGCAGAGGAAGCCGCCGTGGGTGTCGGAGTCGGTGGCGGCCAGGGTGATGTCCGTGGCGGCGGCGAGGATGCCGGTCTCCTCGCGCAGTTCGCGCACGCAGGCCTGCTGCCAGCTCTCGCCGTAGTCGATGTAGCCGCCGGGGAGGGCGAGTTCGCCGTAGCCGGGTTCGATGGTGCGGCGGATCACCACGAGGCCGGCGGCGTGGCCGGCGGCGGTGGTGACCGGGAGGAGGGTGACGACGACGGGCAGGGGGTTGCGGTAGCTGATCTCGGTGCAGCCGGGGCAGGTGCGGGGCCAGGCGGAGGTGCCGGCCGGGTAGGGGGTGCCGCAGAAGTGGCAGTGGGAGTTGGCGTGGTGGCGCACCGTGCCGGCCTCGTGAGTCGTCATGGCCGGATGGTAGTGCGGTCGGGCGCGGTGGGGGCGGGGGTCGCCGGATCCGGCGGCGGATCGCTGCGGGTGGGGCGGAGCAGCGCGGGGTGGAGGAGCGTGGCGTCGCCGGCGTGGTAGGTGCGGGCCCGGGGGCCGCCGCGGGCGCCGCCGCGGTCGGTGGTGGTGCCGGTGCCCTCGACGAAGCCGGGGACGGAGAGCACCTTGCGGTGGAAGTTGCCGGGGTGGAGCTTCTCGTCCCAGACGGCCTCGTAGACGGCGCGCAGCTCGGGGATGGTGAAGTCGTGGTGGAGGAAGGCGGTGGCCAGCGGGCTGTACTCGATCTTGGCGCGGGCGCGGTCGAGGCCGTCGGCGAGGATCCGGGCGTGGTCGAAGGCGAGCTCGATGGGGGTGAGGTCGCCGGGATCGGCGGGCTCGACTGGCTCGGCGGGCTCGGCGGTTTCGAACGGCCCGGCGGTTGCGGCCGGCTCGGTGGAGCCGGTGCGCCCGTCGACGCCACCCCCGTGGGTGTCGGCGGGCGCACCGGCGGTCTCGGACCGGCCGGTGGGCCGGAGGTCGAGGGCGGTGACGGGGTGCCAGGCGGCGTGCGCCGCGTCGGTGCCGGCCCGCGGGTCGGGCAGGTCCGGGGCGAAGGCGAGGTAGGCGACGGAGATCACGTGCATCCGCGGGTCGCGCTCGGGGGTGCCGTAGCTGCCGAGCTGTTCGAGGTGGAGGCGGCTGAGCGCGGCCTCGGCCCCGACGGTGCCGTGCAGGCCGGTCTCCTCGGCGAACTCGCGGGCGGCGGCCTCGTCGAGGCTCTCCTCCCCGGCCCGCAGGAAGCCGCCGGGCAGCGCCCAGCGGCCCTGGTAGGGCGGGAGGGCGCGCTCGACGAGCAGCACGTGCAGGCGGCCCTGGCGCAGGGTGAGAGCGACGACGTCGACCGTGACGGCGACCGGGGTGTAGGCGCGCGGGTCGTAGGAGGCGAGCCACTCCTGCTCGGTGGTGTCCACGGTGTGCGCTCCCCTCCCCCGGTGGCGCCGGGACGGCGTCCTTCTCGGACTGAGCACAACGTAGCGACCCGTTGACTCTGCGGCAAATCATTTTCCCGCCGCTCCCCCGCCCACCGGATCCTAGGCTGTGACCAGGACGTTTCACCCGAGGAGGCGGTCATGGGCGCACCCGGCGCGCCGGACTTCGCCGCCGCCCTGGCGGCCGGTCCGCTGGTGCTGGACGGCGGGCTGTCGAACCAGCTGGCGGCGGGCGGCCACGACCTGGCGGACGCGCTGTGGTCGGCGCGGCTGCTGGAGGACGCGCCGGAGGCGGTGCTGGCGGCGCACCGGGCGTACTTCGCGGCGGGTGCGCAGGTCGCGATCACCGCGAGCTACCAGGCGAGCTTCGCCGGCTTCGCCCGGCGCGGGACCGGCCGGGACGGGGCGGCGCGGCTGCTGGCGCGCAGCGTGGAGCTGGCGCGGGAGGCGGCGCGCGGGCTGCCGGGGCCGCGCCGGTGGGTGGCGGCGTCGGTCGGGCCGTACGGGGCGGTGCTGGCGGACGGGTCGGAGTACCGGGGCCGCTACGGGCTGTCGGCGGCCGAGCTGGAGGCCTTCCACCGGCCGCGGCTGGAGGTGCTGGCGGCGGCCGGGCCGGACGTGCTGGCGCTGGAGACGGTGCCGGACGCCGACGAGGCGCGGGTGCTGCTGCGGGCGGTACGCGGGCTGGGGGTGCCGGTCTGGCTGTCGTTCGGCGCGGCGGGCGGGCTGACCCGGGCCGGGCAGCCGCTGGCGGAGGCGTTCGCACTGGCGGCGGACGCGGACGAGGTGGTGGCGGTGGGGGTGAACTGCTGCACGCCCGGGGAGGCGGACCGGGCAGTGGGCCTGGCGGCCCGGGTGTCGGGCAAGCCGGTGGTGGTGTACCCGAACAGCGGCGAGGGCTGGGACGCGGCGGCCGGGGCGTGGTGCGGCGAGCCGACCTTCGCGGCGGGCCGGGTGGCCGGGTGGCTGGCGGACGGGGCGCGACTGGTGGGCGGCTGCTGCCGGGTCGGGCCGGACGCGATCCGGGCGGTGGCCGCGGAGGTGGCAGCGGAAGTGGCCGCGCGGGCGGCGGAAAAGACGGCAGCCGTGCCGGACGCGCCGCCGACCGGGCCCGCCGGCCGCCCGGACTGACCGCCCGACCCAGCACGGCGGCGGCACGGCGGCGGTGCAGGGGCGGTGCGGGGGCGCACGACCGACCGCCCGGAGCGCGTTACCGAGGGGGAAGGTGCACGGAACGGCGGCGGCCTGGCAGACTCGTGCCGTCACCACTGCGGTCGACAATGTCGACCGCCTGTCAGCGCGGAGGTACCCATGCCCGGCCCGATCCAGTCGCTCTCCCGGGCCGCCGCGATCATGCGCCTGCTGGCCGGCGGCGAGCGCCGCCTGGGCCTTTCGGAGGTCGCGACGGCGCTGGACCTGGCC
Source organism: Kitasatospora sp. NPDC059462 (assembly GCF_042749955.1). NCBI lineage: Bacteria > Bacillati > Actinomycetota > Actinomycetes > Kitasatosporales > Streptomycetaceae > Kitasatospora > Kitasatospora sp. NPDC059462. The sequence continues at coordinate 7,973 of NZ_JBHYUU010000205.1, forward strand.
AAGGGCACCGCGCACGGCATCCTGCGCACCCTCCAGCAGGAGGGGTTCGTGGAGCAGGACCCGGAGAGCGGGAAGTACCAGCTGGGCGCGGAACTGCTGCGGCTCGGCCAGAGCTACCTGGACGTCCACGAGCTCCGGGCGCGCGCCCTGGTGTGGGCCGACGACCTGGCCAGGGCGGCCGGGGAGACCGTCTACCTGGGCGTGCTGCACCAGCGCGGGGTGCTGATCGTGCACCACGTGTTCCGCCCGGACGACACCCGCCAGGTGCTGGAGGTCGGCTCGATGCAGCCGCTGCACTCGACCGCGCTCGGGAAGGTGCTGCTGGCCTACGACCCGGTGGCGCGCGGCGAGCTGGGCGAGGGCCCGTTCGAGTCGTACACCGCGCGGACGCTGACCGAGGCGGTGGACGTGGACGCGGAGGCGGCGCTGACCCGCGAGCGCGGCTGGGCGGACTCGGTGGAGGAGACCTGGGAGGGCGTGGCCTCGATCGGCGCGCTGATCCAGGACCGGCGGCGCAACCCGGTGGGCGCGGTCTGCATCAGCGGCGCGGTCGAGCGGGTCTGCGAGGACGGCTTCGTGAAGCCCTCGCTGGTCGCGTCGGTGCGCAGCGCGGCGCGCGCGATCTCCCGGGACCTGGGCGCCGGGCGGTTCTGAGCGGCGGGCCGCGGGCCCGCCGGGAGCCCGGAGAGACGTTCACGCCAAGGCGCGGGCGGGGGAAATGCCCGGCCGCGCCGGTCAGGTTCGGGT
>NZ_JBHYUU010000205.1:8729-13253 GCF_042749955.1 Kitasatospora sp. NPDC059462
GTGGGCGGGGGTGGGGCGTGGGTTCCGGTGTGCGTGGCGGGGGGGGGGGGTTTTGTGGCGGGGGGCGGGGGGCCCGGGGGGTGCGCGGCGAACCTAACTCCCAAGGCCGTGCTCGGGCGAAATGCCCGTCCGCGCCTTACCGTTTTGTCCAAAATTCCGATGATCCGCCCAGCGGCATCGGGGAGCACGACGAGCCGAGGGTCACAGCTGCGTAACCCGGCCTTGACGAGAGGGCGACCCGGGGAGGAAGCTTCCGCATGACGGTCGACATTGTCGAACGATGGCCGTGCGAATCACACCCACAGAGCGCTCACCCGCCCGACGGTCCGCCCGGCCCCTGCCCCCACCCTCACCTCCGGGCCATATGGACAAGGGAGTCTTTGTGTCCGCGTTCTCCAACGGCGACGTTTTCGTCGGCGAAACCCTCGGCACCGCCGCGCTGATACTCCTCGGCGGCGGCGTCTGCGCCGCCGTGACGCTCAAGAAGTCGAAGGCCTTCAACGCCGGCTGGCTGGCGATCACCTTCGGCTGGGGCTTCGCGGTCCTGATCGCCGCCTACATGTCGGCCCCGAAGTCCGGCGCCCACCTCAACCCCGCCGTCACCGTCGCACTCGCCGTGAAGAGCGGCGAGTGGAGCCAGGTGCCGCTCTACCTCGGCTCCCAGATGCTCGGCGCGGTCATCGGCGCCGTGCTCGTCTGGGCCACCTACCTCGGCCAGTTCCAGGCCAACCAGGAGCCGACCCTCGGCATCTTCTCGACCGGGCCCGAGGTCCGGAACCCGGTCCAGAACGTCCTCACCGAGGTCATCGGCACCTTCGTGCTCTGCTTCGCGATCCTCACCATCGGCACCAACAACGGGCTCTCGCAGTCCGGCACGGGCACGCTGATGGTCGCCTTCACCGTGGTCGGCATCGGCCTCTCGCTGGGCGGCCCGACCGGCTACGCGATCAACCCGGCCCGCGACCTCGGCCCGCGCATCGCGCACGCGCTGCTGCCGATCCCCAACAAGGGCGGCTCCGACTGGTCCTACGCCTGGGTCCCGGTGGCCGGCCCGATCATCGGCGGCCTGCTGGCCGGCGGCCTCTACAACGCCATCTTCTGAGGCCGGGTTCGAACCCGCCGCGCACGGGGACTGACCACGGAGTCAGGCCCACCCACCCCGCAAACCCCCAGAGACCCGAGCCGAGGACCCTCATGACCTCCACTGGCAACTACATCGCCGCGATCGACCAGGGCACCACCTCCAGCCGCTGCATCATCTTCGGCGCCGACGGCCGCATCGTCGCCGTCGACCAGCAGGAGCATCGGCAGATCTTCCCCCAGCCCGGCTACGTCGAGCACGACGCCACCGAGATCTGGACCCGGGTGCAGTCGGTCGTCCGCGGTGCGCTGGAGAAGGCCGGCCTGACCAGGGACGACATCCGCGCGATCGGCATCACCAACCAGCGCGAGACCACCGTCCTGTGGGACCGCCACACCGGTGAGCCGGTGCACAACGCACTGGTGTGGCAGGACACCCGCACCGAGGGCCTCTGCCGCGAGCTGGGCCGCAACGTCGGCCAGGACCGCTTCCGCCGCGAGACCGGCCTCCCGCTGGCCAGCTACTTCGCCGGCCCGAAGATCCGCTGGCTGCTGGACAACGTCGAGGGCCTGCGCGAGCGCGCCGAGGCCGGGGACATCCTCTTCGGCACCATGGACACCTGGGTCATCTGGAACCTCACCGGCGGTGTCGACGGCGGCAAGCACGTCACGGACGTGACCAACGCCAGCCGCACCATGCTGATGAACCTGCACACCCTGCAGTGGGACGAGAAGATCGCCGAGTCGATGGGCGTGCCGATGGCCGTCCTGCCGGAGATCCGCTCCTCCGCCGAGGTGTACGGCGAGGCCGTCGGCGACCTGGCGGGCGTGCCGGTCGCCGCCGCGCTCGGTGACCAGCAGGCCGCGCTGTTCGGCCAGACCTGCTTCGACGAGGGCGAGGCGAAGTCCACCTACGGCACCGGCACCTTCCTGCTGCTCAACACCGGCGAGAAGGTCGTCAACTCCTACCACGGGCTGCTGACCACGGTCGGCTACCGGATCGGCGACCAGAAGCCGGTCTACGCCCTGGAGGGCTCGATCGCCGTCACCGGCTCGCTCGTCCAGTGGCTGCGCGACCAGCTCGGCATCATCTCCACCGCCGCCGAGATCGAGACCCTGGCCAACACGGTCGAGGACAACGGCGGCGCCTACTTCGTCCCGGCCTTCTCCGGCCTGTTCGCCCCGTACTGGCGCTCCGACGCCCGCGGCGTGATCGCCGGCCTCACCCGGTACGTCACCAAGGGCCACCTCGCCCGGGCCGTCCTGGAGGCCACCGCCTGGCAGACCCGCGAGGTCGTCGACGCCATGCAGAAGGACTCCGGGGTCGAGCTCACCGCCCTCAAGGTCGACGGCGGCATGACCAGCAACAACCTGCTCATGCAGAACATCGCCGACGTCCTGGACGCCCCGGTCGAGCGCCCGTACGTGGCCGAGACCACCGCCCTCGGCGCCGCCTACGCGGCCGGTCTCGCGGTCGGCTTCTGGCCCGACCTGGACACCCTGCGGGCCAACTGGCACCGCGCCGCCGAGTGGACCCCGCGGATGGACGAGGCCACCCGGGAGCGCGAGTACAAGAAGTGGCTCAAGGCCGTCGAGCGCACCATGGGCTGGGTGGAGGAGGAAGAGACCGACTGACCGCGACGCCGGCCGGGGCACCTGCCCCGGCCGGCCCGTCCCGTTCCACCGGCCCGCCGCACCGGGCCGACCGGCCTCGCCGCAGGGGCCGTACGCACACCGAGAGGAGTAACGGCGCCGCCCGACCCGCGCGCCGTACACACACCATGGCAACCATCCCGACCCTGGGCGCCGAGCTGACCGCCGGCCGCACCGCCACCCGCGCCGAGACCCGCGAGCTGCTCGGCAAGGCCACCTACGACCTGCTGGTGATCGGGGGCGGCATCCTCGGCACCGCCGTCGCCTGGACCGCGTCCCAGGCCGGCCTGAAGGTCGCCATGGTCGACGCCGGCGACTTCGCCGGCGCCACCTCCAGCGCCTCCTCGAAGCTGGTCCACGGCGGTCTGCGCTACCTGCAGACCGGCGCGGTCAAGCTGGTCGCCGAGAACCACAAGGAGCGCCGCGCGCTCTCCACCGACGTCGCCCCGCACCTGGTCAACCCGTTGACCTTCTTCGTGCCGGTCTACAAGGGCGGCCCGCACAGCGCGCCCAAGCTGGGCGCCGGCGTGTTCCTGTACTCGGCGCTCTCCGCCTTCCGCGACGGCATGGGCCGGGTCTCCACCGCCGCGCACGCCGCCCAGCAGGTGCCCGCGCTGCGCACCGAGGGCCTGCGCTCGGTGGCCGTCTACGGCGACCACCAGATGAACGACTCGCGCGTCGCCGTGATGACGGTGCGCGCCGCCGTCGAGGCCGGTGCGGTCGTGCTCAACCACGCCGAGGTCACCGGCCTGCGCTTCACCGGCGGCCGGGTCACCGGCGCCGAGCTGAAGGACCGCATGGACGGCACCGAGTTCGGCGTCGACGCGCGCCTGGTGCTGAACGCCACCGGCCCGTGGGTGGACCACCTGCGCCGGATGGAGGACGCCGGCGCCGCGCCGTCGATCCGGCTGTCCAAGGGCGCCCACGTGGTGGTCAAGCGCCGCTCGCCGTGGCGCGCCGCGCTGACCATCCCGATCGACAAGTACCGCGTCTCCTTCGCCATCCCGTGGGAGGACCACGTCCTGCTCGGCACCACCGACGAGGAGTACACCGGCGACCCCAAGGACGTCCGGGCCACCGAGGCGGACGTCGACCAGATCCTCGGCGAGGCCGGGCACGCGATCCGCGACGAGCACCTCGACCGCGACCTGATCACCTACACCTTCGCCGGCCTGCGGGTGCTGCCCGGCGGCCCGGGCGACACCGCCGCCGCCAAGCGCGAGACGGTCGTCACCGAGGGCAAGGGCGGCATGCTGTCGGTCGCCGGCGGCAAGTGGACCACCTACCGCCACATCGGGCGCACCGTGCTGGAGAAGCTGGCCCACGTGCCCGGCACCTCGCTCGGCGAGGACATCTCCCCGATCGCCCCGACCGTCCCGCTGCCGGGCGTCGGCGCGCCGAACGCGGTGGCGCACCGCCTGCTGATCGACCGCGAGCCGGGCTCGCGGATGGAGCCGCTGGTCGCCAAGCACCTGGCCGGCCACTACGGCACGCTGTCCTTCGACATCGCCCGGATGATCGACGAGAACCCGGAGCTCGGCCGGCCGATCCACGAGGACGGCCCGGACGTCTGGGCGCAGGTCGCCTACGCGGCCGACCACGAGTGGGCGTACACCGCGGACGACGTGCTGCGCCGCCGCACCACGATGACCGTGCGCGGCCTGGACACCCCGGAGGTCCGGGCCGAGGTCGAGGCCTTCCTCGCCGAGCGCGGAACCAAGTAGGCGCGCACACCGGTACGCGGCGGGGGGGGCCCCCCCCGGGGGGGGGGGGCCCCCCCCCGGGGGTGGG
>NZ_JBHYUU010000206.1:0-13229 GCF_042749955.1 Kitasatospora sp. NPDC059462
TGATGTTTATAAGAGACCGGGGCCGTACCCGCCGGTCGGCGGGTACGGCCCCATCGCGTCGGGCGCGCCTCACTCCCGCGGACGGACCGCCACCGGCCGCGCCGCGCAGTGCACCTGGCCGTCGGCCACGACGAACCCCCGGAGCATGTGCTCGTGGTGGGCGAACGCGTGCTCCGCGACCTCGATCCCGGCCCGGAGCCGGGTCGGACCCCCCGGCCGGAGCCGGAGCCGCTGCGGCTCGGGTCCGGTCAGGCCGTGCGCACCGGCCCTGGCGGCCTGCACCAGCGCCACCGCCGTGCGGATCTCCGCACCCGGCGCGGTGGTGATCACCAGCTCGACGTCCACCGTGCCCGGGCGCGGCCAGACCGCCGGGCAGTCGATCGTGATCATCCGGATCGGTGAGCCGGCCGGCAGGTCGAGCACCGGACCGCAGCGGTGGCAGGCGAGCACCTCGCGCTCGATCCGGGGGTGGGCCGGGTGACGGCCGGTCACCACGGCCGTCGGCCCGCCGCAGTACGGGCACGGCCCCCCGCCGGGTACGGCCGTGGTCTCCAGGATGTCCTCCCAGACCTCGTTCGGCGGCGACTCGCTGACCTGCGCGAAGTCGAACAGGTCCAGCGCCACGTCGAACTCCGCGTCCGCCACCAGCGCCAGCAGCTCCTCGACCGGGGCGCCGTCGGCGGCGCCCTCCGCTCCGGAGGCCGTGCCCCGCCGGAACCCGGCCACCACCGCGCCGAGCCGGGCGTCGAGCTCGTCCACCCCGGCGGCCGGCAGGAACCCGGTCAGCGGCAGGTCGCGCAGCCCCCGGACCGCCCGGCCGGCCTGCCGCAGCCGGGCCCGGACGCCGTCCCCGCCGTCCCCGCCGTCCTGCTCCGGCTCGGCGAGCAGCGGGAGGAGCCGGTCCAGCCCGACCGGCCCGGCCTCCGGGAACGGTGCCACCCACGGGAGGCCGAGCAGCAGGTGGTGCGGCACCTCCCGTCCGGCGGCCTGCCGGTTCAGCAGGACGCCCAGCTGACCCACGGTGGCCCCGGCCGCGGCGGCCCGGTGGGCCAGCCGGTTGAGCCGGACGTCGGGGACCATCTGGTGCACGGCCCCGATGAAGGCCGCGGCGATCCCGCCGAGGAACGCATTGGTCAGCTGGTAGTCGGCGGCCACCAGACCGTGTCCGGGCCGCCAGGCCATGCAGCTGTTGGCGAGGACGGCGTCGGCGCGGATCCCCCGGGCCGGGATGACGTCGGCCGCGGAGACCCCCGCGCGGAAGCACTGCCCCGAGAACGCGCAGCCGGGGGCGCCGGCGGGCGGTACCGGCCCGGCCGGGCCGGTACCGGCTCCGCAGACCACGGTGTCCCGCAGGACGAGGGCGTGCTCCCGGCCGGCGGTGGCGAACGACACCAGACGGTGCCGCTCGGCGAGCAGCGGGGCCACCACCCCGGCCCGGACGTCCTCGCCCACCACCCAGCGGGTGCCGGAGGGTTCGGCCGGCTCCCGGCCGCCCCACGGGGCGATGCACAGCTGCGAGCGGGCCGGCGGCTCCCGCAGGGCGCAGCCGAGCCCCTTGGCGACCAGCCAGCTCAGTTCGTCCAGGTCCCGGCCGAGCAGCACGCCGAGGGCCGCCGTCCCGCGACCGGCCCGGCGCAGCGCGGCCGTCGCGTCGAGGGTCTCCAGCACGAGTTCCAGCGACAACTCGTCGGCGAGAGCGGCCAGGACGACGTGCTCGGGCGCGCCGGCGACCGCGGACACCGCGCCGGGCGGGCCCGCCACGAAGGCGCCGCCGACCCGCGCCGCGAGTGCCGCGCCCACCGGCGCGGCGGCGGAGCCGGGCGGCACCAGGACCAGCACCCCGCCGGCCGGTGCCGGGGGCGCCCCGGCGGGCCGGCCCGGGGACAGGTCACGGAGCTCGCCCAGCCGGTCGGCCGCCGTCCCGAGCAGCGGGATCCGGTCCGGGTCCCGCAGCGCCTCCAGGTAGTCGGGCAGCCGCTCGTGGGCGGAGAACGGCCCGTCGGCGGTCACCGCTCCACCGGGACCGGGGCGACCGTGAATCCCCCCGGCCGCCCGACCCGTGACGCGATCCGCCGCACCTCCAGGTGGTCGGCCCGGACCTGGGCCGGATCGGGGTGGCCGAGCACCGCCACGCCGAGTTTGTGCGCGTCCATCAGGTCCAGGGTCTCGGGCACCTCGTCCCCGTCCGCGACGTTGATCCTGAGGTGGTAGCAGGACGGCAGCCCGGTGATGGCGTTCAGGCCGTCGATCCCGCTGATCCGCCCGGCCGAGGCGACCGCGAAGAAGACCACCAGCACGGTCATCTCCAGGTCGTAGTCGGGGCGCACCCGCGCCTCCCCGGCCAGGTGGCGCACGGTGCGGTCGATGAGGTTGTCGCCGGTCGCCAGCTGGCAGGCCCACGGCTGCGCCCCGCCCGGCGGCCGGGCGTTGACCTCCATCAGCAGCGGCCCCCGGTCGGTGAGCATGACCTCGGTGTGGGCGACGCCGAAGCGCACGCCGAGGGCGTCGAGCACCTGCCGGGTGTAGCGCACCAGTTCGGCGTGGCCGGGTGCGTCGAACGGCACGAACTCCATGCTCTCGTAGACCGCCATCCGGCCGCCGGTGGTCCGCTTGCGGTAGCGGACGATGTCGGTCACGGTGTGCACGCCGTCGTGGCTGAAGGTGTCCACCGCGTACTCGACGCCGGTGACGTGCTCCTGCACGATCACGTCGGTGAGCCGGATCCCGTGCCGGCTGACCGAGCCGGCGAGGTCGGTGACGGCCTCCCGCCAGCCGGCGCCGCCCGGGTGCCGGGTCACGCCGTCGGTGCCGGAGGCGTTGGCGGGCTTGACCACGAGGTCGCGCCCGACCAGGCCCTTGGCGCGCAGCCACTGCGCCACCTGGTCCGGGTCCCGGGTGCACAGGCCCTCGACGACCGGCAGTCCGGCGGCGGCCACCGCGGCGTACATCTCCCCCTTGTGCCAGCGGGCGGCCGCGAGCCCGGGCAGGTTCGCACGGTCCGGGGTGAGCTCGGCGGCCAGGCGGTCGGCGAGCCGCACGCCGTGCTGCTCGCCGGGCAGGACCGCGACCGGCGCGAGGTCGCGCAGCCGCTCCAGCACCGGGTCGAGCAGCTGCCGGGTGATCGGGACGGAGTCGTCGGCGCCGTACTCCAGGTGGTGGTCGAAGTCCGCGGCCCGGAACGAGGCGGCCAGCGGGGCGGCGGAGCGCAGCGTGACGGCGCAGGTCGAGAAGCCGGCCCGGCGCAGCGCGGGTGCGTACATGTTGCCGGAGGAGTAGGGCTCGACGACGACCACGACGGGCTTGCTCATGCCGGCCTCCCCGGCGTCGTCCGGCCGGCCGTGCCGTCGATCCTGGCCGCCAGCAGCTCGACCGTCGGGCACTCGAAGATGTCGCCGATCAGGACCCGCTTCCCCAGCTCGGTGCGGACCTTGGCGATCACCCGGGTGGCCAGCAGCGAGTGGCCGCCGAGCTCGAAGAAGTCGTCGGCGAGCCCGATCCCGGGCACCGCGAGGATCTCCTGCCAGATGCCGAGCAGCCTGGCGGCCGTCGGTGACGGCGGTTCGGCCGTCGAGGGGGCCGCCGGCCCGTCCGCGGGCGGAGCCGGCTCGGGCGCGCCGAGCGCGGCCCGGTCGAGCTTGCCGGTCGGGGTGAGCGGCAGCGCGGGCAGCAGCACGAACCGCGCGGGCACCATGGGCTCGGGCAGCAGCCGGGCGGCGTGCTCGCGCAGGGCGCGCTCCGTCGGCGGCCGGGCGGGGTCCCGGGCGACGACGTACCCGACCAGGCTCCGGCCGGTGGCGTCCTCCTGCGGGGTGACCGCGGCCTCGGCGAGCCACGGGTGCTCCAGCAGCTTCGCCTCGACCTCGCCGAGCTCGACCCGGTGCCCGCGGATCTTCACCTGGTGGTCGGCCCGGCCCAGGAACTCCAGCACCCCGTCCGGGCGGTGGCGGGCGAGGTCGCCGGTGCGGTACATCCGGCTGCCGGGCACCGCCCTGAACGGATCGGCGACGAACCGCTCGGCGGTCGGGCCGGGGCGGCCGGCGTAGCCGCGGGCGACGATGTCGCCGCCGACGTAGAGCTCGCCGGCCACGCCGGTCGGGGCCGGCTGCAGCGCCTCGTCGAGGAGGTAGACGAGGGCGTCGGTGATCGGGCGTCCGATGGGTGGCAGCTGCGGCCAGTCGGCCGGGTTCCCGCGCTGCCAGTGGGTGGTGGCCACGCTGGTCTCCGACGGGCCGTAGCCGTTGCGCAGCGCGCAGCCGGGCAGCCGGGAGAGCCAGCCCACCAGGTCCGGTGCCATCACCAGCTGTTCGCCGCCGGTGACGACGGTGCGCAGCCGGTACTCCCGGGGCCGGTCCTGGCGCACCGCCCAGTGCGCGATGTTCAGCAGGCCGGAGTAGGGGGCCTCCAGGTGGTCGATCCGCTCGGACTCCAGCAGGTCGAGCAGGGCCTCCGGGTCACGCCGCACCCGTTCGTCGGGCAGCAGGACCACCCGGGCGCCGGCGTGCCAGCCGCCGAAGATCTCGCAGAACGAGGCGTCGAAGCCGAGCGCGCTGAACTGCAGCACGTGCGCGCCGGGCGCGATCCCGGTCTCGGTCGCGTACCAGTCGGTGATCCTGACCAGGGCGCGGTGCGGCATGGCCACGCCCTTCGGGCGGCCGGTGGAGCCCGAGGTGTGCATCAGGTAGGCCAGGTTCTCCCCGTACACGGCGGTGCCGGGGTTGTCGGCGGGCCGGTCCGCGAGGTCGAGGGCCGCCAGGTCGTGCACCTCCCAGCCGCCGGGCAGTTCCGCGAGGCCGTCCGCCGGCCCGCCCTCGGTGAGCACCAGCCGGGGTGCGCAGTCGGCCAGGATCTCGGCGGTGCGCGCGGGCGGTGCGGCGGCGTCCAGCGGCACGTAGTACGCGCCGGCCTTGAGCACCGCCAGCATGGCGGTGAGCATGGCGATGCTGGATCCGCCGTGGAGCGCCACCGCGGTCTCCGGCCCGACCCGCCGCTCGCCCAGCCAGTGGGCGAGCCGGTTGGCGGCGGCGTTCAGCTCCGCGTAGCCGAGCGTGGTCCCGCCCCTGGTCACGGCGGCGGCGTGCGGGGTCCGCTCCGCCCAGGACTCCACCCGCCGGTGCACCAGCGCGTCGGCGGGGACCTCCGAGGTCGCGGTCCGGGAGCGGTCGCCGAGCAGCAGGGCCCGTTCGGCCGGCGGCAGGACGGCGAACCGCCCCACCCGGGTGTCCGGTCCGGCGACGACGGCGGCGAGCAGGGTGTGCCACCGCGCCGTCCAGTCCTCCGCCCGCGCCGAGCGCCCGGCGGGGGCGGGCCGGTCGTCCGGGGGCCGTCGGTCGATGCCGGTGCGCAGGCCGTCCGGCGTCCGTACGACCGTCAGGACGAGGTCCCGGGCCGGGTCGTCCGGCGCCCCGGTGCCGGAGCGCAGCTCGGTCCGCGTCCCGGCCGGCGGCTGCGGGGCCCCGACCGGCGCCTGCCGGCGCAGCCGCGCCAGCAGGTCGGTGAACGGCGGGTCGTCGGTCAGCTCGCAGCGGAGCTCCCGGGTCCGGGCCGGCTGTCCCGCGGCCGCGCTCACCGTCCGCTCCCGCCCGCCCCCGTGGCGGACCGCCAGGACCGCGAACGCGGCGGCCAGCGTCAGCTCCGGCGGCACGCCGTGCGCGCGGCTCAGCCCGGTCAGCCCGGCGGCGAGTTCCTCGGTCAGCGGGACCGTGTTCCCGATCGTCGTGGGATCCGGGCCGTCGCCCATGGCCATGTCGCTCCTTCGGGTGTCACGTCGAGAGTTCCCGACCGGGATCGGAACCCGAATCGGGCCTGGCCGGAAATGCCGGGACGGACCGGACGCAATGGCCGCGGGGGCGCATCGGCCAGAAGCCAGTAACGGCCAGGCCGGAGCATCCGTCAAGGCCGGCCGGGATCCGGCGGGGGGTCGTGCGACTGAGAACATCTGACAGTTGCACACTTCTCCCGGGGCGCCGCCGGCCGGCGCCGCGGTACACGCTTGACAGCGTCCCGCCCCGTCGTGAGCCTGGGAACAGTGAGCATTCCAATTTATTCGTCCGGCAATGTCCGCGACGATCCGCAGTGGAGCCGCGACGACGACTGGGAAAGGTTCAGCCGATTCTGGGACGATCTCCCGCTGGACGCGCACATGGGGGACGGCGGAACGTATCGGCGCCGGAAGTACTCCGCTGTTTCCTATGAATTCGGCAGCGGTGCGGTCCGTCCGCTCGGCCAGGACGGGTTCCTGCAGAGCAGGGAGATCAACCGCCTCAACGGCGGCGTCGTCCGGCGCTTCGAACCGGTCGACCCGGCCCTGCTCGGCACGTCCGTGCTGCACCGGCTGCTGGCCCGCTTCACGCGGCAGATCGCCGGCACCGCGCGGACGGCCGGGTCGCCGGCGCCCGTGGGCCGGGTGAACATCCACCAGCACCGCATCACCGCGACCGGGGCGCAGGCCGGCAATCCGACCCCGGAGGGGATGCACCGGGACGGCGTCGGCCACATCGTCATGATGCTGGTCGCCCGGGAGAACGTCGCCGGCGGCTCCAGCACGCTCCACGACAACGCCGGAACGCCGGTCTTCACCCGCACCCTCACCGACCCCGGCGACTACATCTTCCTCGACGACCGCACCTGCCTGCACTCCACCTCCCCGGTGACGGCGGCCTCACCGGCGGCGCACGGGTACCGCGACATGTTCTTCCTAGAGTTCTGCTGACGGAGACCAGATCCCATGAGTCCGGCCCACCCCACCCCCACGCCCGAACTCCTCCGCGCGATCTGGCGCGAGATCCTCGAACTGGACGTCGTCGACGACGAGCAGAGCTTCTTCGTGCACGGCGGCAGGTCCATCGACGCGCTGCGCCTGGTCAACCGGATCCGGAACGTGTTCGGCCTGGACGTCACCGTGCGGACCGTGATCGAGGCGCCGACGGTCGGCCTGCTGGTCCAGGCCCTCGGGACGGCTCCGCCGGCCGCGCCGCGGCCGAGCCTGACGGAGGGCCCGGGCGCCGGATGACCGCGCACCGGCACGCCTCGCCCGCGCGCTCCGGACTCGGCCGCGCCTACCGCGAGCAGCTGGCACGGGAGGGGGTCCGGATCGAGGAGCTCAACCGGGACGCGGCGGCGAGCCGGCTGCTCCGGATCACCTATCCCGGGGAGTTCCTGCCGACGCCGGTGTTCGTCTCCGCCGCCGAGCGGGCCGCGCTGCTGCGGGACGGCGAGACCGTCCACCGCCTGCTCACCGAGCTGCCGGACCGGCTGTTCGGGGGCGACCCAGGCGCCCTCGCCGAGGCCGTCGGCCTGACGGAGGTCCAGGCGCGGCTGGCCTCCCGCGCCGCGGCCGGCCCGCCCCCGCTCCGCCTGGCCCGCAGCGACGTCTACCGCGACGCCGAGGGCTTCAAGCTGCTGGAGATGAACATCTCCAGCGCCCTGGGCGGCGCGGAGATCGCCACGCTCAACCGCGCCATGCTCGGCCATCCGGCGCTGGCCCGCTTCACCGCCGAGCACGGGCTCGGCTACGTCGACACGCTGCAGCACTTCGCCGCGACCGTGCGCGCCGCCTGCGGCGGCCCGCACCGCACTCCGGTGGTGGCGCTGGCCGAGTGGCCGGAGACGTTCGCGGACTACGAGCTCTGGCTGCACGTCACCGCGTCACTGCTGGAGGACGTGGGCATCGAGTGCGTGCCCTGCCACGTCGGGGAGCTGGCCGACCGCCCGGGCCGGCTGGAGGCGCGGGGCCGCCCGGTCGACGCCGTCGTGCGGTTCTTCCTGCTGGACGAGATCCGCACCCCGCAGAAGGCGGCCCTGCTCGAACCGCTGCTGCGCGCCGTCGACGCCGGCACCGTGCGGCTGCTCAGCCGGATGGACACCGAGCTCTACGGCAACAAGGGCACCTTGGCGCTGCTCTCGGACGACCGCCACCGCGCCCTCTGCACCCCCGCCGAACGGGACTGCCTCGACCGCTTCCTGCCCTGGACCCACTTCGTGCGGCCGGTGCTGCGCCTGCCGGACGGCTCGACGGCCGGGCTGGAGCGGTACGCGCGGGCCGAGCAGCCGGACCTCGTCCTCAAACCGGTGCTGTCCCACCGGGGCATCGGCACCGTACCGGGCTGGACCGTCCCGGCGGCGACGTGGCTGGACCGGGTCCGGCGGGCCGTCGGCGGACCCTACGTGCTCCAGCGGCGCGTCGTGCCCACCGCCGAGGCGTTCCCCGCGCCGGACGGCGGCACCCGCGAGGTCTACCTCAACTGGGGCGTGTTCCTCACCGATCCCTCGGCCACCGGCTCGGACGGCTACGGGGGGTGCTACATCCGGGCCAGCGACGACCCGGGGATCGGTGTGATCAGGACGGGCCCGAGCACGAAGTACGCCTGCGCCTTCCACGAGGAGGACTCCGCCGCCGCGGCCCCGCGGGTCCGGCCGGTCCACGCCACCGGCCGGCCCGGATTTTAGTCCGGAATTGTTGCACCGGTGTGGCATGCGTTTGAAAAGACCTGCTCAGGAACGCCCGGCCGGCCACCTCGGCACGATTTGCCCGGAAGTCGCCGCACGCATATCGGCCACCCATTGCCCGCCGTCGCGGCGCTCCGTCCCGGCCGGACTTCCCCCCCGGCCCACGGGCACCACCAGTAACACCCTTGACATGCCATAGTCGAAGAAATACGCTCACCTGTCGGAGCGGCTAATCGCACACTGATCAACCGCCGCAAATCTCCGCCGCACCACCGTATATCGCGTGAATTCGCCATCGGCCAGTATTTCAATTTCAGATGGGCGGCACCACCGAGTCGTCCTTGCAGTTTCCATTCGTCCTGTGAGGGTGAAATTGCCCAGCGAAGAGCGCTCGACCTCCCCCAGAGACAGTGCCGAACAGATCGCTCGTCGTTCCTGGAAGATGACCGTGGACACCGTCCCGGTCGGATGGCTCAAGCCCGCCGACTCCCCCCGCCTGCACGGCGAGGACCCCGACCACGTACGACTGCTCGCCGAATCCGACACCGTCCTGCCGCCGATCCTGGTCCACCGCGGGTCGATGCGCGTCATCGACGGAATGCACCGGCTCCGGGTCGCCGAACTGCGGGGCGACACCGAGGTCCAGGTCCAGTATTTCGACGGCACCGATGCCGAGGCCTTCGTCCGCGCCGTCCAGCTGAACGTGGCCCACGGACTGCCGCTCACCCTCGGCGACCGGGAGGCCGCCGCCACCCGCATCGTCGAGTCCAACGCGAGCTGGTCGGACCGGGCCATCGCCCGGATGACCGGGCTGAGCGCACCCACGGTCGGCCGGATCAGGGCCCGCTCGCGGTCCGACCGGTCCACCGAGGCCGCGGCCAGGATCGGCCGCGACGGCCGGGTGCGGCCGCTGAGCAGCGTGGCGGGCCGGCGGCGGGCCGGCGAACTCATCGACGCCGAACCAGGTCTGAGCCTGCGGGAGATCGCCCGACGCGCCGGGATATCCGTGGGCACCGTGCGGGACGTGCGCAAACGCGTGAGCCGCGGCGAGGACCCCGTCCCGGCCCGGTTCCTGCCCGGCCCCGCCACCGCCCCGGTCGCGCCCCCCGCGCTGCCCGGCCGCGCCATGAAGGCGCTCGCCCCCCTCCCTCCCGACCCCGTCGCGGGGACCTACACCTCGGACCTCAACAGCCTGAAGAACGATCCCTCGCTGCGCCTGACCAGCACCGGCCGCTTCCTGCTGCGCTGGCTCAGCCTGCACGCCATCAGCCAGGCGCAGCGGGACAGCCTCATCGAGTCCCTGCCGCCGCACAGCCGGGCCCGGATCGCCTACATGGCGAAGTACTGCAGCCGCTGGTGGGCGGAGTTCGCGGACAACCTGGCGGAGGAGCAGGAGGACCGGGGCATCCCGAGCACCGGCTGACCCACCGGCACCCGCCCGCGGAACCCGGCGGCGGTCCGCTCGCAGGAGCGGGCCGCCGTCATCCGCGCAGCCCGGAGCCGCCGCACCGCACCTCCTCGCGCCGGACCTGCCACCGCGTCCGGCCCCGGGCGTTCGCACCTGCCGGCGACGCCGTGCACGGGGAGCGCCACAGCCGCTCCAGGACCACGTCGACGAGGGCGTCGGTCGAGTCCAGCAGGGGAAGCAGCCGCGCGGCCGCGCCGCCGACCAGCGGGATCTCCGTGCACGCGGCCACCACCGCCTGCACACCCTGCTCCCCGAGCGCGGCGGCGGCCCGGGCGATCCGCTGCTCCGCCTCCGCCAGCCCGGTCCCCGCCTTCACCGCCCGGATCGCCACGTCCACGCACTCCCGCTGCACCGGCGCCGGCACCTGGACCACGTCCACGCCGAGCCGCTCACCGGCCCGCTCGTACAACCCGGCCGCCCGCGTCCCGCGGGTCGCGAGAACCCCCACCCGCCGCACCCCCGGCGCCATCCGGACCGCGGCGGCCATCGCGGCCTCGACCATGTCCAGCACCTCCACCCCGACGGCCCGCGACAACTGGTCCAGGTAGGCGTGCGCGGTGTTGCACGGCACCGCGATGCAGCCGGCGCCCGCCCGGCGCAGCCACCGCGCCCCCGCCACCATCGCCGGCACCGGCGACGGCCCCTCCCCCAGCAGCGCCGCCGTCCGGTCCGGAACCCGCGGATCGGCCCACATCAGCACCGGCAGGTGCTCCTGGTCGGTGGCCGCCGGGGTGCGTTCGACGAGCCGGCGGTAGAAGTCGGCGGTCGCCCTCGGCCCCATGCCGCCGAGGATGCCCAGCACCGGGACCTGGCCACTGCTCAAGGGATGCCGCCTCTCGGACTCGGTGCTCACCGGCTGCGGATCCCGGCCCGCGCCGACGCCCGGCGGTTCGCCGATCCGGTCGCCGCCCCGGCGCCCGCGCGGCCGGCCGGCCGCGCACCCGCACGACCTGCCGTGCACCGGCCCGGCGCCGCTGTCACGCCCCGGCCCCGAGGACCTCCCGGCGCGGCCTTCGCCAGCCTAGCCAAACACCGCCGGGGGCACGAGCCTGTCACGATGCACCCCCGCCGCCGGGGCCCGGTGCGCGATCGCCGCGGGTGCCCGGCACGGAGGGCAGGGGCGGCTGATCGGTACGGGGGGCAGGGGCGGGTGCCCATTCGGGCAGTGTCGGGGGGCGCCGGGAGGTCGCCGAACGATCTCCGTTGACACCGGAGTTGGTCTAGTCCACGGTGGTGAAACGAGGTCGTCCAGGTGAGTCCGGCGGAGCCCCGTGACCCGGCGCTGATCCTGCCCGGGACTCATCGGCCTCCTCAACTCGACCACCCCACCGTGGCTTTGGGCGGGCCGTGCGGCGCCGCCGAGCGAGCCGTCGCGCCTTCGGTGCGGAGATCCGCCCCACACCGGCTCCGAAGGCGCCACCGCTGTAACGAATTTGACGACCAGACGGAGAATCCCGCACATGCAACGAGTCTGCCTCGCCCTGCCCACCATGCGGTCCTGCCCGGGCACCATCGTGGATCTCGCCGAGGAGGCGGCCTACGCCGTCGAGAAGTTCGGGGTCGAGGTCCACCTGCTCGTCCTCGACACCACCGATGCCACCGATGCCGCCGGGTTCGCGAAGAACGCGGATGCCGTGGCCTCGCTGGCACCCGCCGCCGGGGTGTTCGTGCACCACCTCGGCGAGGCGCAGCAGCGGGAGTTCTTCCGGCGGGTGGCGGAGCGCTCCGGTGCCGCCGACCCCGGGCTGCTGCTGGAGATGATGGTGCCGCGGGCCGTCGCGTACGGGTCCTGCGTCAACCGGGTGTTCCTGGGCGCGGCGGCGCTCGGCTGCACCTCGGTGCACCTGCGCAACGACGATGCCGACTTCCAGGTCCTGGACGGCGAGAAGGTCTTCCCGATCCACCACGAGCTGCTGTCGATCGGCCGCCCGGCCGGGGAGGCGGCGGCCGGGGTGACCCGCTCCGAGCTGGACCCGGCCGACGCGGACAAGCCGGTGATGCTGGTCAGCGGCTCGTTCATGGGCGAACTCAACGTGGACATCGGCGAGATCCGCGAGCTGGACCCCGAGGTCTACCGCGAGGTGGTGCGGCTGTGGACCCCGCCGGTGTGGCCGGACGAGGACCGCGACGCGATGGTGGACGTGTCCTTCAAGGGCACCGGCACCGAGCCGTTCACCGCGGACCACTCGGTCCTCGGCGTGCCGGACATCTGGGACGTCTTCATGTGCAACGTCGCGCTGGACCACCGGGCGTACGAGGTGCTGCCGCTGCTGCCCTCGACCGAGACCCTGGGCTGCGACTACGCCCTGCTGCACGCGCTGGTCCACTCCCGGATGCCGGGCGTCGTCCACAACCGCCACATCGTCAACTACTACACGCCCGAGCGCCGCACCGGCGCCGGCTTCATCCCCTACCAGATGGGGTTCGTCAAGCTCCTGCTCTCGATGCTGTACCTGTACCCGGTCTACGGCGGGATGATCGACCTCGGCCGCGACCTGCTGGACGAGCGGCACGGGCTGAAGGTCGAGCCGATCCTCGCGCTGGTGCGGGGCAGCGTCGACTGGGACCGGGCCGGGAACGAGCACTGCCTGGACGTGCTGGACCGCTCCTACCGCAAGCTGGGCGGCAAGTACGCCGACCTCGCCGACGTGGTGGCCGGGCGGCGGGAGCAACTGCTGGACGAGGCCCAGGAGGACGCCCGGCGTTGGGCGGTGCTGGTGGAGGCCTGGGCGGGGATGGTGGCCGCCGCCCGCGCGGAGGGCCTGCGCCCGGACGCGGCTGCGGCGGACGGCGTGGTCGGGGCGGCCGGGTGAGCGACGACTTCGTGATCCGGCGGCTCACCGACGACGACTGGGACGCCGTGGTCGCGCTGGAGCACGACGCCTACGCGGCCGACGGCCTGTCGGAGGGCCAGGAGGCCCTGCAGTCCCGGGCCCTCGGCTCGCCGGAGACCTGCTTCGTGCTGGAGCAGGACGGCACGGTCCGCGGCTACCTGCTGAGCCTGCCGTACCCGCCGCTGCGCTGCCCGGACCTCGGGCGGCCGGAGGACGCCGCGTTCGAGTCGGGCAACCTGCACGTGCACGACCTGGTGATCGCCGAGGACCTGCGCGGCCGGGAGGTCGCGCTGGGGTTCATGCGGTACTTCCGGGCCCGGGCGGAGGAGCTGGGCTTCGAGCGGATCTCGATGGTCGCGGTGCGCGGGGCGGACATCCTGCTGCGGCTCATCGGCTACCGCGCGCACCGGGAGGTGGCGGTCCCCGCGTCCTACGGGCGGCGGGCGGTCTACATGTCGATGCCGGTGCACTGACGCCGGCCC
>NZ_JBHYUU010000207.1:0-13208 GCF_042749955.1 Kitasatospora sp. NPDC059462
CGGCCGGCCCCCCCCGCCCCCGCCGGCCCGCGTCGGGGTGTCCCGGCCCGGCACCGCTCGCCGCGGGCCCCGTTCACCGCGCCGCCAGCAGCGACTCCAGGGCCGCGACCTCCCCGGCCCGGGCCGCCGCGACGAAGGCCACCAGCAGCCGCCGGTGCTCCGTCGGGTCGACGGCCCCCCGCTGCTCGGCGGCCAGGCGGCGACGGGCCCGGCTGGTGATCTGACGGACGTTGACGGCGCTGAGGCGCAGCATCGCGGCGATGTCGGCGTAGGTGTACTCGAAGGCCTCGCGCAGGATGTACACCGCCCGCTCGGTGGGCGTCAGCCGCTCCAGGACCACGAGCAGCGCGGCCGCCAGCTCCTCCGCCCGCTGCACGCCGGCCTCGGGATCGCTGCCGGTGTCGACGGGCTCGGGCAGCCAGGGGCCGAGCGGGGTCTGCCGACGGGACCGGGCGGACTGGGCCACGTTGAGGGCCAGCCGGGTGGTGGCGCGGGACAGGAAGGCCGCGGGGCTGACCACCGCCGCGCGGTCGGTCAGCTGCCAGCGCAGCCACACGTCCTGGACCACGTCCTCCGACTCGGCCGCACTGCCCAGGATCCGGTACGCGGTGCCGAAGAGGCGGGGCCGCAGCGTCTCGAAGGTGGCCGCGGCCTCGTCGAGGGTGGCCTCCCCGGCACGCGGCGGGGTGTCCGGACGCGTCCCGGGCAGGTCTGTCAACACGCTCATCACGGCTCCGTTTCGCCTGCGGCATCCGTCGATGCCCCCGGGGAACACGCTCCCGCCGGGGCCCCCGCCGTGACGCCCCGGAAGATGCCTGGTCCCCCGCCGACGCGGGCCGGGTCCGGCGGCCTCCGGACCCGGGCCTCCGGACCCGGGCGTCCGGACCCGGGATCAGGCCGTGGCCACCACGCCGTCGGGCAGGGCGCCGGCGAGCTGCTTGCGGGAGGTGACGCCGAGCTTCGTGTACACCTTGCGCAGGTGCCACTCCACGGTGTGCGGGCTGAGGAACAGCTGGGCCCCGATCTCGGGGTTGGTCATCCCGTCCCCGGCCAGGCGCGCGATCTGGGTCTCCTGGGCGGTGAGCGCGGTGCGGGAGTCGGCCGGACGCCGGGGCGCCGTCGCCCCGGTGGCGCGCAGCTCGCGCCACGCACGCTCCGCGAAGCCCTCGACCCCGATCCGGCTCAGTGCCCGGTAGGCGGTGCCGAGGTGCTCCCGGGCGTCGGCCCGGCGGTTCTCCCGGCGCAGCCACTCGCCGTAGAGCAGGTGGGCGCGGGCGTGGGTGATCAGGACCCCGGTGCGACCCAGGCGTTCGACGGCCTCGCGGTGGAGGGCCTCGGCGGCCGCTCCCGCGCTCACCTGGGCGCGCACCATGGCGGCGGTGCCGAGGGCCCAGTCGGTGCCGCTGTCCCGGGCCAGGCCGGCGATCCGGTGGGCCGCCTCGGCGGCGCGGGCCGGCCGGCCGCTGCGGGCGGCGGCCTCGACGAGCTCGATCGTCGACCTGATCGCGAGGCCGAGCTCCTGGAGGCCCTCCGCGCCGCGTTCGGCGGCGGCGCAGGCCTCCTCGTAGCGGCCGAGCCCGTTGTACAGCACGGCCTTCGCCCACTCCCCGGCGCCGGGGACGTCCCCCGGCCCGCCGCGCTGGGAGCCGGTGTCCCGGGCCATGGCGTCGATCGCCCTGAGCACCTCGGCCTCGCGGCCCCGCCACGGTTCGGTCACCAGGGAGGCGTAGTGGGCGAGGTAGCGGCTGCCGGTGGCCTCGCCGATCGTCCGCGCCTCGGCGATCAGCGCGTCCGCGTGGTCGAGCTCACCGGCCAGGACGCGGTTGGAGACGAGTTGCAGCAGGGCCGACGGCAGCACCGACAGCGCGCCCGTCCCGCGGGCCAGCTCGACCAGCCGCGAGGAGAGCACCGTGTTGCTGTCGAAGTCCCAGACGTTGAAGGCCATCCGGGCGGCGAGCGGGAACCAGCCGAGGCCCTCCTCCGCGGAGACCTCCGCGGCGCACAGGGCGCCCAGGGCGCGCAACACCGTGGGCGCGCCCGCCCGGTAGCCGTCGACGGTCATCGCGGCCAGGCCGCGCAGCAGCAGGTCGTTGTGCTCCGGGGGCGGCCCGGGCGGTGCGGCGAGCGCGGCCCGGGCGATGTCGGCCAGGGCCGCGCCGCTCGGCGGCCGGTCGATGATGAGGGCGGCGTGCAGCGCGTCGCGGTAGGTCTGCTGGGCCAGTGCGGTGTCCAGTGCCTCCAGCCGTCCGGCGGCCCGCACCAGCACCGGCAGGGCGCTGCCGGCGCTCTGCGAGGCGAAGACGATCCGCCCGCGCAGCAGGTCCGCCTGGGCGAGCCGGCGCTCGTCCAGCGGTCCGAGGGCGGCGGCGTCCAGCAGTTCGCGCGCGGTGTCGTAGCCGCCGGCCTGGTACTTGGCCTGGGCGGCCGCCAGGGCCCTGGCGGCGCGGACGGCCGGATCGGGGGTGAGCTCGGCCGCCCGTTCCAGGAACGCGGCGGCGGCCGCGACCCCGCCGCGGGCCTGCGCCCGGCCGGCGGAGCGCTCCAGTTCGGCGGCGACCTCCTCGTCGGGCCACGCGATGGCGTTGGCGAGGTGCCAGGCGCGGCGGTCGGGGTCGCTGTCCGGGTCGGTCGCCTCCGCCAGGGCCCGGTGCGCCTGCTGCCGGGCCTCGGGCACGGCGGCCCGGTAGGCCGCCGAGCGCACCACGGGGTGCCGGAACCGCACCCGGGTGCCGATCGTCACCAGGCCCGCGGCTTCGGCCGACGGGGCGGCGGAGTCCTCGATGCCCAGCAGGGCGGCGGCCTCCGCCAGCAGGGCGACGTCGCCGACCGGTTCCGCCGCGGCGAGGAGCAGCAGGTGCCGGGCGGCGGGCGGCAGGGCCTGGATCCGGTGCAGGAAGCTCTGCTCGATCTGCCCGACCAGCGGCCGCGCGTCGGGGCGCCCGAAGCCGCCGGCCAGTTCCTCGGGGCCGAGCCCGCGGGGCAGTTCGAGCAGGGCCAGGGGGTTGCCCTGGGTCTCGGCGACGATGCGGTCGCGGACGCGCTCGTCGAGCCGGCCCGGGACCACGGAGTCCAGCAGGGCGCGGGCGTCGCTGTCGCCGAGCCGCCCGACCGTGAGCTGCGGCAGCCCCGTGAACCGGGGCTCCGGGGACGGCTCGCGCACGGCGAGGACCAGCCCGATCCGCTCGGCGAGCAGGCGCCGGGCGACGAACGCCAGCGTCTGCGCGGAGACCTCGTCCAGCCACTGGGCGTCGTCGACGAGGCAGAGCAGAGGGTCCTGCCCGGAGGCGTCGGCGAGCAGGCTGAGCACGGCGAGACCGACCAGGAAGCGGTCCGGCGGGACGCCCGCGGCCAGGCCGAACGCGGTGCCCAGCGCGTCGCGCTGGGGGACGGGCAGACGGCCGAGCCGGTCCAGGAACGGGGCGCACAGCTGGTGGAGCCCGGCGTACGGGAGCTCCATCTCGGACTGCACGCCGGTGACCCGGGCGGTGCGCAGGCCGCGCGCCCGCGCGGCGGCGTGCTCCAGCAGTCTGGTCTTCCCCACGCCCGGCTCGCCGCGCAGCACCAGGACCCG
This sequence comes from Kitasatospora sp. NPDC059462, assembly GCF_042749955.1. Lineage (NCBI taxonomy): Bacteria > Bacillati > Actinomycetota > Actinomycetes > Kitasatosporales > Streptomycetaceae > Kitasatospora > Kitasatospora sp. NPDC059462. The sequence goes on from NZ_JBHYUU010000207.1 coordinate 3,572, forward strand.
GCTCCCGCTGCCGCGCACGGCGTCGAGCAGGTCCTCCAGCGCCCCGCACTCGCGGCTGCGCCCCAGCATCTCCTGAGTCATGGGCCGGCCGGCCTCCCCTTCGGTGCCCGCCGGGCCCGGGTCCCGGGCTCGGCGCGCGGTCGTTCCCGGCGCGGCCGCGGAGCCGCACCCGAGGGCGGTCACGATCGCGCGCGGCGCCGGTCGGCACCGCCGGGAACCACCCTGGCGCCCGGGACCGTCGGCCGGCGCCCGGGGAACCCCGGGTCGACCCCCGGGTGTCCCGGGGGTCCGGACAGCGGGGGCCGTCAGGCGTCGGCCAGGGCGGCGCGCAGCCGGTTGCGGGACTTGACGTCGAGTTTGGTGAACACCTTGCCCAGGTGCCACTCCACCGTGCGGGGGCTGATGAAGAGTTCGGCGCCGATCTCGGAGTTGGTCAGGCCGTCGGCGGCCAGCCGGGCGATCTGGCCCTCCTGCGGCGTGAGGGCCTCCCGCCCCGCCCCGCCCGGGTCGGCGGGTCCGGGCCGGACCGTCTCGCCGGTGGCCAGCAGTTCTCGCCGGGCACGCTCGGCGAAGGCCTGCGCGCCGAACCCCCGCAGCATCTCGTGGGCGGTGCGCAGGTGCCCGCGCGCGTCGGCGCGCCGGTTCTCGCGGCGCAGCCACTCGCCGTACACCAGGTGGGCGCGGGCGAGGTGGACGGCGATCCGGACGCGCCCGAGGCGTTCGACGGCCTCCCGGTAGAGCCGCTCCGCGGCAGGGCCCTCGCTCACCAGGGCCCTGGAGCGGGCCAGCACGCCCAGGGCCCAGTCCGTGCCGGCGGCCTCCGCGCGTTCCTCCAGCCGGCGCAGGGGTGCCGCGGCCGCCTCGGGGGCACCGGAGCGGACCGCCGCCTCGACGAGTTCGGCGAGGGCGAACCCGACGAGTGCCAGGTCGTCGAACTCCACGGCCCGTTCGGCCTGGTCGAGGGCGTCCCGGTAGCGGGCGAGGCCGTTGTACAGGACCGTGAGGAGGTAGTGCTCGCCGCCGATCGCCCGTCCTTCGCCCCACGAGGTCGCCTCTGCAGCCCCGCCCCGGATGGCCTCCGCGACGTGGGCGCCCTCGCCGCGCCAGGCCGCGAGCAGCAGCGCGGGGTAGCCCATCGGCGAGTGGCCGGTCGCCTCCGCGAGGGTGCCGGCCTCGTCGACGAGTGCCGCGGCGAGGGCGAAGTCGCCGGTGTGCACGGACAGGGCGGCCCGGTAGCCGAGCGCCAACGGCAGGAAGTTGAGGGAGCCGGTCTCCCGGGCCGACCTGACCGCCCGCTCCGTCAGCCGCTCCCAGGTCTCGTCGTCCCACATCTCCCCGGCGACCAGCCAGGTCAGCCAGAGCCAGCGCATGGCGTCGCCGCCGTCCCGGGCGGCGGCCCGCCGGAACGCCTCCAGCGCGGACCGCAGCGTCGGTCCCCCGGCGGCGCAGCCGTCGGCGAACCAGGCCACCAGGCCGTCGAGGAGCAGGTCCGTGGGCTGCGGCGGGCGGGCCCCGGGCGGTGCCGTGCGGGCGGCCTCGGCAACCTCCCGGACGCCGGCGGGCTCCCCCAGCCGCCCGGCGTAGACCGCCGACCCGAGGGCGTCGAGGTAGGCCTCGCGGGCGTGTGCGTCGCCGACCAGGGCCAGCCGGCCGGCCGCGTCGAGCAGCAGGGGCAGCGCCTCCCCGCCGCGCCTGCGGGCCAGGACCAACCGGGCGCGCAGCCGGGCCAGTCGGGCGTGCCTGGCCTCGTCCGGGGGGCTCAGCCGCGCGGTGGCGAGGAGTTCGAGCGCGGCGTCGGGGGATCCGGCGTCGAACGCGGCCTGTGCGGCGGTCTCCGCCCGCGCCCCGCGGCGGACCGGGTCGGGCGTCAGCTCGGTGGCCCGTCGCAGGAACGCCGCCGCGGCCGCGGTCCCGCCGCGGGCCCGGGCGCGGACGGCCGACCGCTCCAGCTCGCCGGCGAGGGCCTCGTCGGGTTCGAGTGCGGCGTGGGCGCGGTGCCACGCCCGGCGGTCCGAGTCGAAGGCCGGGTCGGTGGCCTCGGCCAGTGCGCGGTGGACGTCCCGGCGCACGGTCGGGTCGGCGGCCCGGTACGCCGCCGAGCGGACCAGCGGGTGGCGGAACCGGACCCGGGTGCCGAACTCGATCAGCCCCGCCGCTTCGGCCGCGCCCGCGGCGTCCGCGCCGAGGTCGAGCCGCTCGGCGACCCGGCGCAGCAGCGGCAGGTCCCCCACCGGCTCCGCGGCCGCCGCCAGCAGCAGCCGCTGGGCGTCGGCGGGGAGGGCGCCGATGCGCTGCAGGTAGGCCTGCTCGATCTGGCCGGCCAGCGGACCGACGTCCGGGCGCCCGAAGCCACCGGCCAGTTCCGCCGCCGACAGCCCCCGGGTCAGTTCCAGCAGGGCCAGCGGGTTGCCGCGGGTCTCGGCGACGATGCGGTCCCGGACCCGTTCGTCCAGCCGCCCGGGGACCAGCGACTCCAGCAGCGCCCGCGCGTCGTCGTCGCGCAGCCCCCGGACCACGAGCTCGGGCATCCCCCCGAAGGGGTCGCCTCCCGCGGCGGGCGCCCCGGTGCGCGCCGTGAACACGATCGCCGCCCGCTCCGCCAGCAGCCGCCGGGCGACGAAGGCCAGCGTCTGGGCGGAGACCCGGTCGAGCCACTGGGCGTCGTCCACGGCGCAGACCAGCGGCTGCTCCTCCGCCGCCTCGGCCAGCAGGCTGAGCACCGCCAGGCCGACCAGGAACCGGTCCGGCGCGCTCCCCGCGCTCAGGCCGAACGCGACGGACAGCGCGTCGCGCTGGGGGCCGGGGATGCGGTCGAGCCGCCCCATCAGGGGCACGCAGAGCTGGTGCAGTCCGGCGAACGCCAGCTCCATCTCGGACTCGACGCCGACCGCCCGCAGGACGCGGCAGCCGTCCGAGCGTTCCACCAGGTACTCCGCGAGGGCGGACTTGCCGACCCCCGGTTCGCCGCGCAGCACGAGGGCCTGGCCCCGGCCCTCCCGGGCCCCGGCGATCACCTGGTCCAGCACTCCGCACTCGCTGCGCCGGCCGAGCAGCCCTCGCCACGGAGCGCCGCCCGCCATCCGTCACCACCACGCCGTTCGAGGTCCGGGCCCTGATCGTTCCGGGTCGTCCCCATCATGCATCAGCCCGCGCGCAGTGGACAAACCCCTGCCGGGCTCCGCCGCAGGCGCTCTGACCACCCGTCACCGCGGCCGGCGGGCGGTCCGTCACGTGCGGCTCCCGCCCGGCCCCGGGTGCGCCGCCCAGTGCGCCTCAAGAGCCGCGGCGACCTCGGCCGGCCGCTGGAGCGGCGGCCAGTGGTTGCAGTCGAGCGCCACGACGCCGGGGGCGCGCAGGGCGGCGGCGAGCCGCTCGCCGGACGCGATCGGGCAGGCGGGATCGCGCGCGCCCCAGAACACCAGGCAGGGCGCGGTCACCCGGGCGAGGCCCGGCTCCCATTCGGCTCCCACGGTCACGGCGGAGCGGTAGAGCCTCAGGATGCTGTCCTTCATGGGCCCGTCCACCCGGCCGGCCGTCTCCCCGGCCAGGTCGGCCGGTACGTCGAAGCCGGCCGCGAGGTCGGCGGCGAACGCGTCCGCCCGCAGCTCGCGCATGAAGCGGTCACCGTCGGCGCGGTGCTGCCAGACCTTGGCGAGCGGGTGCCAGGTGTACGCCGCGTCGACCGGGCCGTTGCCGCCGGCCCAGGTGCGGACGAGGTCGGGCCGCAGGGAGGCGACGCGCGCGGTGAGGATGCAGCCCCAGTCGTGGCCGACCAGGTCGACCGGTTCGCCGACCCGCTCCAGCCGGGCGATCAGCCAGTCGGCGTACTCCTCCTTGGTGGAGCGGAAGCCGTCCGGGCGCGGGGCGCCGAACCCGGGCAGGTCCCAGGCCTCCACGTCGGTGCGGGTCAGCCGGCGGCGCACGGCGTCCCACACCCGGTGGGTGTCGGGAACGCCGTGGACGAGGATGGCGGGCATGGGGCGGGGTCCTCCGTCGGGGGGCCGGGGGCCGTGGCCCGGCCCCGTCCGCAGTGTTGACCGGTCGCCCCACGGATCTGTGACACCCGGGCGCCGCCGTGGCTCACGCCCGTGGGCGGGGGCCGGGCGGCCGCGGTGGCCGCGGCGACCGGGGGGCTCGGCGCTGCGGGTCTGTGGCCACCGGGACCCGGACGGCCCGGCCCTGCGGACAGGACCGGGCCGTCCGGCGGGACGTCGTCCCGGTCCCGCTCAGGGGTGACGGACCCCTCCGGCCTCCTCCAGCAGAGCCGCCACCGTGAGCAGCAGGTCCTCGCGGTGGTGGGGCGCGACGAGCTGGACGGCGCAGGGCATCCCGGCGGCGCCCCGGGCGGGCCCGGCGGGCCCGACCGGCACGCTGATCGCCGGGTGTCCGGTGTCGTTGAAGACGGAGGTGTAGGCGATCGGGACGGTCCGCTCGCGCACGGCCGTTTCGATGTCGGGGCCCTCGGCCGGCCAGGCGGTGGTGGGGACGGTGGGGGTGAGCAGGAGGTCGTGGTCGGCGAACAACCCGGCGGCCCATTGGTCGAGGCGGGCACGGTGCTCCCAGTAGCGGGCGAGTTCCTCGACCGTGACCGCGCGGCCCTGGTCGAGAGCTGCGGCGAACCACGGCTCGAAGTCCTGCGGGCGGGCGGCGCGGGCGTTCAGGACGCTGGTGAGCCGGGCGCGGGCGAGGACCTTCTGCCGGAGCCGGGCGAGGGACGGGAAGTCGTCGGCGCCGGGCAGCGGGGCGTCCTCGTCCACGACGCGGAAGCCCAGCGCCCAGAGGGTGTCGACGGCCCGTTCGAGCGCGGCGAGCTGCGGCAGGGTGGGTTCGGCGACGCCGAAGGTGCGCATGACGCGGACGCGCAGTTCCTGCGGGCGCCGGGCGGGCCGGTCGACGGCGTCGAGGTAGGAGGTGGCGGGCGCGGGCAGCGAGTACGGGTCCGCGGGGTGGTGTCCGGCGGCGACGTCGAGGTGGAGCGCGGTGTCGCGCACGGTGCGGGTCACGCAGCCGAGGACGGTGTTGCGGGGCCAGTGGGTGGTGCGGGCCGGCCCCTGCGGGATGCGGCCGCGGCTGGGCTTGAGGCCGACGACCCCGCACAGCGCGGCAGGGATGCGGGTGGAACCACCGCCGTCGCCGGCGGTGGCGAGGGCGACGAGTCCGGCGGCGACGGCCGCGGCCGAGCCGCCGCTGGAGCCACCCGGGGAGAGGGCGGTGTCCCAGGGGTTGCGGGTGGTGCCGAACGCCTCGTTGGCGGTGTGGACGCCCGCGCCCATGGGCGGCATGTTGGTCTTGCCGACGATGATGGCACCGGCCGCGCGGAGCCTGGCGACGTGCACGGAGTCGTGCGCGGCGGGCGGGTTGTCGCGGAACGCGCGGGTGCCGTGGCTGGTGGGGAGGCCGGCGGCGTCCTCACCGTCCTTGACGAGGACCGGAAGTCCGGCGAGCGGGCCGAGTGCGTCCTCGTCGCGGGCGATCCGCTCGGCGGTGTCGGCGGCCTCGGCGAGGGCGCGTTCGGCGTCGAGCCGCACGACGCTGTTCAGCGCGCCGTCGTGGGTGCGGATCCGGTCGAGGGTGTGGTTCATCAGCTCGACGGGCGACAGGGCGCGGCTGCGCATGAGCGTGAGGAGTTCGGTGGCCGAGGCGTAGGAGAGGTCGGTGGTGCCGGTCATGGGCGGGGTGCTCCTGGGTGCGGGTGGGGCGTGGAGCGCGGGGTGCTGGCGGACGGGGTGTGGGGTTCGTCGTGGGCGGCGGCTTCGAGGCTGAGTCCGGTCGTCCGGGGTCCGACGGTGACGGCGATGACGCCCCCGGCAGCGGCGAGGCAGGCCAGGAAGACGAAGACGGCCGTGTAGCCGATGCCGGTGTAGAGGGAGGCGATCAGCGAGGGCGCCCCGAGGTTGACCACCCGGGACAGCGCGTTGGCCGTGCCGGAGCTGAGCACGCGGATCCGGGTGGGGAAGACCTCGGCGGAGTACACCTGGAGGAAGGGCATGGCCGTCTGGAAGAGCAGGTTGACGGCGCAGCCGAGGACCAGGACGGCGGCCGGGGACCGGACGAGCGCGAAGAGGATCAGGGCGAGCGCGGTCAGCAGACCGAGAGCGAACTGGCTGACGCGCCGGTCCCAGCGGTCGATGAGCGGTGCGGCGAGCAGTGCGCCGAGCGGGGCCGCGGTGGCGAGGACGGCCGACATGAGGAGGGTGTCGTCGAGTTCGAGACCGTTCTCCGAGAGGAGGGTGGGTGTCCAGGTCTGGAAGGCCGAATAGGCGAGCAGCCCGGCCGTCCACATCGCCGACATGCTGAGGAAGGTACGGCGGTGAGCGCCGGCCAGCAGGTCCCGCAGGCGCGCGGGCGCGGCGGGCGGGGATCCCGCCGCCGGCGCGGCCTGCGCCGCGGGCTCGTGTTCCGCGGTGGCCACCCCGCACTGGCGCTCGATCCGGCGGACGATCGTCTCTGCGCGCGCGAGGTCGCCGCGGGCGGCCAGCCAGCGCGGGCTCTCGGGCACCCACCGGCGGATCAGCCAGGCGAAGACGCTCCCGAACAGCCCGAGCGCGAAGACCGCGCGCCATCCCCACTCCGCGTAGGGCACGAGCAGGTAGCCCGCCCATCCGGCGACGGGGATGCCGAGCGAGCCGATGACCACTTTGTAGGTCTGCAGCCGTCCCCGGTGGGCCGCCGGGACGAACTCAGTGAGGACGACGATGGCCACCACTGCCATGCCCTGGGTGCCGAAGTGGGCGGCGAACCGCGCCATGACGAGCTGCCAGGGATTCTGTGCCAGCACGCACAGCACGGTCGCCGCGCAGTAGACCGTGACGAAGACCAGCATCGTGCGTCGGCGCCCGGCACGGTCGGCGAGCCGGCCGGCGAGGATGCCGCCGGCGAACGCGCCGAGCGAGGCGACGCCGGCGACGGCGGCGATGTCCCCCAGGGACAGGCCCCACTGGGAGCGCAGGGCGGGGGCGACGAAGGCGAAGGAGTAGGTCTCGACCCACTCGAAGAGGATCATGCCGGCCAGGGCCAGGACGAGCCGCCGGTGGAACGCGCTGAGCGGGAGCCGGTCGAGGCGGGCGCCGAAGGCGGCCGGTCCGACCGCTCCCATCAGATCACTCCCCCGGCCCGCAGGGCCGCGAGGTCGGCGGGGCCGAGGCCGAGCAGGTCCCGGTAGACCTCCGCGTTGTGCTCACCGAGCGCCGGCCCGGTGCTGCGGATGCTGCCGGGTGTCCGCGACAGGCGCGGGATCGGGGCGGGCATGGGGAGGTCGCCGAACTCGGCGTCCTCGACCTGGACGACGCTGCCGCGCTCCCGGTAGTGCGGGTCGGCGGCGATGTCGGCGATGCTCATGAGCGGCGAGGCCGGCACGCCCGCGTCGTTGAGCAGCCGCGCGAGGTCATCGGCGGTGTGACCGGCGACCCACTCGGCGATGATCGCGTAGAGGCCGTCCGCATGGTCGTTGCGCGCGAGGCGGGTGGCGTACTCGGGCGCGTCGGCCAGTTCGGGGCGGCCCATGACGGCGGTGAGCCGGCGGAAGAGCGGGTCGGTCCCCGCGTGCAGCGACAGCCTGCGGCCGTCCGCGGTGGTGAAGTCGGAGGCGGGGACGATCAGCGGGTTGCGGTTGCCGAGCCGCTCACGGATCCGGCCGGTGGTGGCGTACGCCGCCAGGGCGTCCTCGGAGGCGCGGAACCCGGCCTCGTAGAGCGCCAGGTCGACGACCTGGCCGCCGCCGCCCGCGGTGTCGCGGTGGTAGAGGGCGGTGACCACCGAGAAGGCGCCGAGGTAGGCGGCCATGTAGTCGATCGTCGAGTACCCGCTGCGCACCGGCGGGCGGTCGGGATCGCCGGTGACGTGGGTCAGCCCGGCGAAGGCGCTGGCGATCCGGTCGAAGGAGCCGCGGTCCCGGTACGGGCCGGTCAGGCCGTAGCCCGTGACGTACACCAGGATCGCGTCCGGTGCGAGGACGCTCAGCGAGTCCGGGTCCAGGCCCCACTTCTCCAGGGTCGAGGGCCGGTAGTTGGTGATCACCACGTCGAAGTGCGGGACCAGCCCGCGCACCAGCTCCTGTCCGCGGGCGGTGCGCAGGTCGACCGTGACGGACTTCTTGTTGCGGGCCTCCTGGGCCCAGTACGGGGTGCGGCCGCCGTCGGCGCCGCCCCGGGTGAAGTCGCCGTGCCGGGGCTCCTCGACCTTGATCACCTCGGCGCCGAAGTCGCCCAGGAAGGTCGCGGTGACCGGCGCCGCGAGAACAGTGGACAGGTCGAGGACGTGGATGCCCGCGAGTGGAAGAGTCGCCATGCGATGCCCCTAAGCTTTGCGTAACGTTCCGTTATTAACGGAACGTTGTTATCGGGACCTTAGGCTAGGCCCCGCGCGGGGGGCAAGACCCCGGAAGCACATCGCGGTGAATGGAGACAGCCCGGCCCATGGACGAGAAACCGGACGCGAACGACACCGGCCGGCCGCGGCGACGACGGCGCAGCCGGCAGGAGACCGAGGCCGACCTGCTCGACGCCGCACGGCGCCTGCTCCACCGCGACGGCGTCCTCGCGGGCGTCAACCTGCGGGAGATCGCGACCGAGGCCGGGGTCAACCACGGGCAGATCTACCAGTACTTCGGCAGCCGACAGGCCCTGCTGCGGGCATCGGTAGCTGACCTGGTCGACCGCCAGGCGGCCGAACAGGAGCCACAGTTCTGGGACCTCCCGTTCGCCGAGCGCCGGGCCGCGATGTTCCGCCACCGACTGGCCGAGCCCGAGGTCGTCCGCCTGGAGGCCCTCCTGGCCCTCGACGGCGACGAGGGCGTCACCGCGCTGCCCCGGTTCGCCCGGACCCGCCGCAGCCTGGAACGAGACCAGCGCGACGGCGCACTCCCCGCGGACAGCGACGCGGTGGCGGCCCACGTCATGGCCGCCTCCGCCCTGGTCGGCTACGTGATCTTCCGCGAGGCGTACGCCCGCGACACCGGCATCCCCCTCGACGACCTCGACGCCCGCGCCGAACACGCCTATGCCCAAATGATCGCCGGCCTCACCACCCACCCCCCGACGGAGTCCCCTGACCACCAATGACGCGGCAAAGCCCCCCGTCACGCCACCTCCCCACCTCAGCATTCCCGTCCGCGGGCCTTCAGGGGGATGTCGGGGCGGGTTGGGGCGTGCAGTCGGGCGCCGTCGTAGCCGTGGACTTCACCGAAGCGAATTCCCTGCTCCCAGTTGTTTCGTGCCTGTACGATCTCGTCGCCGGTGCGGGCGATGAAGTCCGACCACATGCCACCCGTTTCACAGTTCTTCCCAGGTCAGAGGCCTGATCGACCATCCGGGGTCAGCAAAAGGTCAGCAAGGCGCCCGGGAGTCGACAACCATGGCCACCATCAATCTCGTCCGCGGCATGGGCAGCTTCTTCAAGGAGTGTGAGCGCCCCGAGAGCCGGTGGCCGAGGTGCCCGCACGAGTACAAGATCCGGTACCGCAACGCGGCCGGGAGGCAGACGGAGGAGTCGGGCTTCGCCACCCAGGACAAGGCGAAGGCCCGGCTCATCGAGGTGTACTAGGCCCAACGCCGTTCAGTTAGGCGTGGGGCCTGCATGTCAAGGCCGGTAGGCAAAGCAGCGGAGCTGCCGTAGAAGAGGGCTGTCACTCCAAGACATC
>NZ_JBHYUU010000208.1:0-13081 GCF_042749955.1 Kitasatospora sp. NPDC059462
TCAGAATGGGCAGCGGCCCGGTTGCCTTCTATCCGATGGCAAGGGGGCCGCTCTGCTTGGTACGCCCGGTGGGACTCGAACCCACGACACTGCGATCCTAAGTCGCAGCCCTCTAGCCAGCTGGGGTACGGGCGCACGCCAGCACAAGCCTACCGGCTGTCGGGTTCGCCGATAACAGCCCTGCGGTTCCGTCCGCAGTACGTCGGCGTGACGGCATGGCAGTTCGGACAGAGCAGCCGCAGGTTCTCGCGCCGGTTGTCGAGCCAGTCGCCGTTGACGTGGTCGACCTCCAGCGTCAGCGGAAGCCCGCGCCAGAGCGGTGGGGTGCCGCAGCCGGAACAGACCTCCGGTGTGCCGATGTGGACGAGCATCGCCCGGAGCCGGTCGCCGGGAACACGGTGACTGCCGGGCGGCAGCGCCACCAGGAGCTCGTCCGGACGGACCCGTGGGCCGGTCCTCACGCCCCGGTTGTGGGCCGACCCGGTGAAGTGGCCGGTGTCCAGCCCGTGGCGGGCTATGGCGTCCTTGACGAGCTTGCGGGCGCCGCCGCCCTCGCGGAGGCCGAGGGCGCGGATCACCCCGGCGATGCTGGACTGCTCGCGGACGGCCGCGATCACCTCGTCGCCGGGACCCTCCTCGGCGACGTGCGAGGTGGTGAAGTGCGAGGTGTCGATGCCGAACTCGGCCAGCCGTCGCTTCATGTAGGAGTAGGCGCTGTCGTACGGCACGACGCCCAGCTCGCGCAGCATCGGGCCGATCCCGGTGGTCCTCGCGGCGGCCTCGGCCAGCTGCTCCCGGCTGTAGCGCCGGCGTTCGTAGGCGGGCCTGCCGCCGGTGAAGTGCGAGGTGTCGATGCCGTAGTACCGCAACCGCTTGCTCAGGTAGCTGTGGGTGCCGCCCGCCATCGGCACGCCCAGGCGTCTCATCATGTCGTTGATGCTGGACGACTCCGCGGCGACCGCCGTCAGCAGTTCGCGGGTGTACCTGACCGCCATGGCTCCCCCTCCGGGCTCGTGCGCGCCCGTCCCCGGACAGGTGAACGATCGGTGGGCCGTTCGGTCACGGGGGGCGCGGCCGGCGCGGTGGGAGGTGGTGGCGAGATGGTCGGCATGCGGAGGGCCGCACGGGGGGCCGGGGCCGGTGGTGCGTCGGGGACCGTCGACAATCGGCCGTTCGACCGGGGATGTTGGGGAATTGATTACCAATTGGTACAGACCTATTGACCTATGTGGTTCAGACCACATAGCTTCGGCGCCAATCTGGTTTCCCCCACGTGCGTGCTCCCCCACAGGCACGCGCCGACACTCTGCCCGGAGGACCGAGTGTTGATCCGATCCTCGGCGGAGCGGCGTCCCACCGCTGCCCGTCGTTCCACGAGCCCGGCGGCCCGCGCCGGCCTGGCCTCGCTGGCGGCTGCCGCGATGGCCGGCCTGCTGGTGGCCACGCTGGGCGCGGCGCCGTCCCAGGCGTCCGCCACCGTCGACAATGCCGCCTGTCGCCCCGACGGCCTCTACGCCACCCCGGGCGTCGACGTCCCGTACTGCAGCGTCTACGACACCAACGGCCGCGAGAAGATGGGCGCGGACCACCAGCGCCGCATCATCGGCTACTTCACCAGCTGGCGCACCGGCAAGGACGGCACCAAGCCGTACCTGGTGAGCGACATCCCGTGGAACAAGGTCACGCACCTCAACTACGCGTTCGCCCACGTCGGTTCGGACAACAAGCTGTCCGTCGGCACCGACAACCCGGACAACCCGGCCACCGGGATGTCCTTCCCGGGCGTGCCCGGCGCCGAGCTCGACCCGTCGCTGCCCTACAAGGGCCACTTCAACCTGCTGACGAAGTACAAGAAGCAGTACCCGAACGTCAAGACGATGATCTCGGTGGGCGGTTGGACCGAGACCGGCGGGTACTTCGGCGACGACGGCAAGCGCGTCAACTCCGGCGGCTTCTACTCGATGACCGTCAACCCCGACGGCAGCGTCAACCAGGCGGGCATCGACACCTTCGCCAACTCGGCCGTCGACTTCATCAAGAAGTACGGCTTCAACGGCGTCGACGTCGACTACGAGTACCCGACCTCGATGAAGGACGCGGGCAACCCGCTGGACTGGCAGCTCGCCAACAGCAAGCGCGGCTCGCTGGCCAAGGGCTACGCGGCGCTGATGAAGACGCTGCGCGAGAAGCTGGACCGGGCCGGCGCCGCCGACGGCAAGCACTACCTGCTCTCGGTCGCGGCCCCCTCGTCCGGCTACCTGCTGCGCGGCATGGAGACCTTCCAGATCGCGCAGTACCTGGACTACGTCGACATCATGTCGTACGACCTGCACGGCTCCTGGAACAAGTACGTCGGCCCGAACGCGGCGCTGTTCGACGACGGCAAGGACGGCGAGCTGGCGGCGGCCAACGTCTACGGCACCGGTCAGTACGGCGGCATCGGCTACCTGAACGCCGACTGGTCGTACCACTACTTCCGCGGCGCGATGCCGGCCGGCCGGATCAACGTCGGCCTGCCGTACTACACCCGCGGCTTCAAGAACGTCCAGGGCGGCACCAACGGCCTCTGGGGCACCGCCGCGGCGACCACCTGCCCGGTCGGCTCCGGCCTGACCTCGTGCGGTGACGGCGCGGTCGGCATCGACAACATCTGGAACGACAAGGACGACGCGGGCAAGGAGTCCCCGGCCGGGTCGAACCCGATGTGGCACGCCAAGAACCTGGAGAAGGGCATCGTGCCCGACTACCTCTCCAAGTACGGCGTGACCGACACCGCCCTGCAGGGCAGCTACGTGCGCAACTACAGCTCCACCCTGGTGGCGCCGTGGCTGTGGAACGACGCCAAGAAGGTGTACCTGTCCACCGAGGACGAGCAGTCGATCGCCGCCAAGGCCGACTACATCGTCAACCAGGGTGCCGGCGGCACGATGATCTGGGAGCTCGCGGGCGACTACAAGTGGGACGCGACCGCCAACGGCGGCAAGGGCCAGTACGTGCCCGGTGACACGCTGACCACGCTGATGTACGACAAGTTCAAGGCGGCCTCGCCGTACGGCGCGATCCGCTCGACGGTCGCGCTGCCGCAGCAGACCCTGCCGATCGACGTGTCGTTCACCAACTTCGCGCTGGGTGACTCGAACTACCCGATCAACCCGAAGATCCACATCGTCAACAACTCGACGCAGACCCTGCCGGGCGGCACCGAGTTCCAGTTCGACTACAGCAACTCGGCCCCGGGCAACGCCAAGGACCAGTCCGGCTTCGGTCTCACCGTGATCAAGCAGGACCACCCCGGCACCGGCAACGTGGGCGGCCTCAAGGGCACCTACAACCGCGTCTCGGTGAAGCTGCCGGGCTGGCAGTCGCTGGCGCCGGGCGCGTCGATCGACATGGACTTCGTCTACTACCTGCCGGTGTCCACCCCGTCCAACTGGACGGTCAACGTGGGCGGCACGCTGTACGGCCTCAAGGGCGACCTGACCCGCGGTGCGGTGGACGGCGGCACGACGCCTCCGACCACCCCGCCGACGACGCCTCCCACGACGCCGCCGACCACGCCCCCCACCACCCCGCCCACCACTCCGCCGACCACGCCTCCCACGACGCCGCCGACCACGCCGGCCGGTTGCGCGGGTGCGCCGAGCTGGGACGCGGGCACCACCTACGCCACCCCGACCAAGGTCTCCTGGAAGGGCCACTACTACCAGAACAAGTGGTGGACCAAGGGCGACGACCCGAGCGCCAGCGGCGCCTGGGGTGTCTGGAGCGACCTCGGCGCCTGCTGATGACAGCGGTCGCCTGAGGTGAGAGACGGCGGTGGCGGTGCACCCGGTCGGGGGGTGCGCCGCCACCGCTGCTTCGTGTCCGGGCCCGCCCGGGCCTACTTCTCGATGTCGCCGCGCATCTTGGTGAACAGGGCGGCGGCCTCGGCCGGGGTGGTCTTCGGGAACAGCGCGACGCCGGCCGTGGAGGTGTCGGACCAGCCGCAGATGACGTCGGTGGTGGGCGCCTCCGGCAGCTTCAGGCACTCCAGCGAGCCGCCGAGCGGGCCGGCCGGGAACGGGGTGGCGGTGGTCGGGTCGCCGGTGGAGCCGTTCTGCAGGGCGTAGTCGATCATGCCGCGCCAGAGGTGCTCGCGGCGCTTGGCCGGGTCCTCGGGGATGTTGTCGACGGCGATCAGCAGGATCCGGCGGCCGGAGGTCTGTCCGGGGCGGTCGAAGTTGGCGAGCACCATGTGCATGTTCTCGCGCATCTCGCCCGGGTCGACGGCGACGTCGGAGACCGCGTCCTGGCCGATGGTCTTCGCCAGCCCGCCGGCCGTCCTCGCCTCGACCACCTGGCGCTTGCCGGCCGGGGCCGCGGAGGTGGGGGCGGTCGGGGCGGCGGAGGTCGGCGCGGCCGGGGTGGCGGAGGTCGGTCGGGCGGACGCGGTGGCCGGCGCGGTCGCGGCGGGGGTGGTCGCGGCGGGGGTGGTCGGCGGTGCGGCGGTGTCCTCGTTCTCCGGCCCGCAGGCGGTCAGCGCGAGCGCCGCGACGATCGCGCCGGCGACGGCGACACGGGCGGTGGACACGGATCTGGCACTCTGCACGGCTCTACTCCTGTGAACAAGGACGGAACCCGGGCGACCGGCACCCGGTGAGCAGAACGCTAGAGGGTCCCGGGCCCCCGCCGACAGGTTCCGGGCAGAGCGCGGACAGCACCGGGACACGGCGGTGACGAACCGTCACCCGCCGCCGCCGCGCCCGGACGGTGCGTCAGTCCGTCGCGACCTTGAGGTCCCGCAGCAGCTTGGCCACGTGGCCGGTCGCCTTGACGTTGTACAGCGCGTGCTCGACCTTGCCCTGCTCGTCCACGACGACGGTGGAGCGGATCACCCCGGTGACGGTCTTGCCGTACAGCTTCTTCTCCCCGAACGCCCCGTAGGCCTCCAGCACCTTCTTCTCCGGGTCGGAGAGCAGGGTGACCTTGAGGTTCTCGGTCTCGCGGAACCTGCCGAGCTTCTCCGGCTTGTCCGGCGAGATGCCGATGACGTCGTAGCCGGCCCCGGAGAAGACCTCCAGGTTGTCGGTGAAGTCGCAGGCCTGCTTGGTGCAGCCGGGGGTGAGCGCGGCCGGGTAGAAGTAGACGATCACCTTGCGGCCGAGGTGGCCGGCGAGGGACACCTCGTTGCCGTCGGCGTCGGGCAGGGTGAAGGCGGGCGCGGTGTCGCCGGGCTGGAGACGCTCACTCACGGGGTTTCTCCTGGTGCTGGACGGGCGGTCGTACCACGGCAAACTTACCTCCGATGGTGGGTGGGGCCGCGCGGCCCCACGTGGCAGCTGACACACTGGGTCAGTCGCACAGGACGAACATCAGTGAATGGGGTGGCCCGAGTGGGCGAGGCGAGCAGTACGGACAAGTCGGCGCGGACGACCGCCCAGATCGAGGCGGACATCTCCCGGACCCGCACCCAGCTGGCGGCGACGCTGGACGAGCTCGCCGTGCGCGTGCACCCGACCACCATCTCCGCCCAGGTCAAGGCGAAGGCCGTGGCCGCCGTCGAGGAGAAGGCCGGCCGGGCGTACGTGGCCGCGAGCGGCCTGGTCGAGCAGGCCCGGGCGCAGTTCGTGGACGAGAAGGGGCAGCCGCGCAAGGAGCGGATCGTCCCGGCCGCGCTGGTCGGCGTCGGCCTGGTGCTGCTGGTCGCCTCGGCGCGCAAGCGCCGCAAGGGCTGACCGCCACCCGGCCCTCCCCGGGCCGGGCACCCGGTGCCCGGCCCGGGGCCGTTCGCCTGCCGGGGCGGCCGCACACGCCGCGCCCGGGAGCGGTACCTTCGGGGTCGTGAGTACGAACGACGAACCGACCCAGCAGTCCCTCCCCGCCGAGGGCGACGCGCCGCGTCACGACCGGCTCGGCGAGAAGCTCCCGATCAAGATGCTGCACGACCGCGTCCTGGTGAAGACCGAGGCCGGCGAGGGCGAGCGCCGTTCCACCGGCGGCATCCTGATCCCGGCGACCGCGGAGATCTCCAAGCGCTGCGCCTGGGCGGAGGCGGTCGCCGTCGGCCAGAGCGTGCGCTCCGTCGAGCCCGGCGACCGGGTGCTGTACGACCCCGAGGACAAGCTGGAGGTCGAGGTCCGCGGCGCCACCTACGTCCTCCTGCGCGAGCGTGACCTGCACGCCGTCGCGGCGATGCGCTTCGGCGACACCGAGGGGTCGACCGGGCTGTACCTGTAACCGTGGGGCCCGGGTGGGCCGCCGTGCCGAGGGCGCGGCGGCCCATCGGCGTCTCCGGACGTCTCCGGCGGCATCCGGCGCCCGGCAGGCGGGGGTGTGAAGACGAGCCCTAGGATCCGCCCATGGCGATCAACGGAGCGGGTCCGGTCGGCGGCGGGCAGCGGCGGGCGCGGCTGGGGCGGCGGTTGCTGCTGGCGCCCGAGGGGCGGGCGGCGCGGGTGGAGGAGGTGGCCGACGCGGTCGTCGGGCTGCACGCCACCGATGCCGCGACGGTGTACCTGTCGGCGTGCGCGCGGCTGCGCGAGCCGTCGGCGGCCGCGGTCGAGCGGGCGCTGTACGACGACGTCTCGCTGGTGAAGCTGCTGTCGATGCGGCGGACGCTCTTCGCGGTGACCGAGGAGTTCGCGCCGTACGTGAGCGCGGCGGCGGCGCGGCAGATCGCGGCCAAGGAGCGGGCGACCCTGCTGAAGCACCTCGGGGAGTTCGCCGAGGGGTGGAGCGAGGCCCGGCTGGCGCGGACCGAGCGGGCGGTGCTGGAGGCGCTGGCGGTGCGCGGCGAGGCGACCACGGCCGAGCTGGGCGCGGACGTGCCGGCGCTGCGCGAGACGATGCTGATGGCGGTGGGCAAGCCGTACGAGGCGAAGCAGAGCGTGGGGAGCCGGCTGCTGCGGCTGCTGGCCTCGGACGGGCACGTGCGCCGGTGCCGGCCGCGCGGGTCGTGGCTGAGCAGCAGCTACCCGTGGGCGCCGGTGGCGCCCTGGCCGGAGGTGCCGGTGCGGGAGGCCAAGGCGGAGGTGGTGCGGCGCTGGCTGGCGGCGTACGGGCCGGGCACCGTCGAGGACGTGAAGTGGTGGACGGGCTGGACGCTGGGGGAGGTGCGTCGGGCGCTGGCCGACCTGGAGGCGGTGGAGGTCGCGCTGGAGGGCGGCGCGGTGGGTCTGGTGCTGCCGGGGGACGAGGGGGCGGTGGCGGAGCCGGAGCCGTGGGCGGCGCTGCTGCCGGCGCTGGATCCGGCGGTGATGGGCTGGCGGGGCCGGGGTTGGTACCTGCGGCCGGAGGACGTGCCGGCGCTGTTCGACCGGGCGGGGAACGCGGGGCCGACGGTGTGGTGGTGCGGCCGGGTGGTCGGCGGCTGGGCGCAGCGGGCGGACGGCGAGGTGGTGTGGCGGCTGTTCGAGGACGTGGGGGCGGGGGCGGTCGCGGCCGTCGCGGCGCAGGCGGAGCGGTTGGCGGGCTGGCTGGGGGAGGTCAGGGTGACGCCGCGGTTCCGGACGCCGCTGGAGCGCGAGCTGTCGGCCTGAGCGGTCACGCCGGGGGAGGGGTGACCGGCTGGACGGTGGCGGGGGGCTTGGGGGTGGCGGGCGGCGGGACCGTGGCGGGCGGGGTCGGGTCCGGGGCCTTGCCGGGGGCGGTGGTCGGCTGCGCGGCGGTGGGCCGGTCGGCGGTGGGCCGGGTGCTGGGGGCGGGCTGCGGTGGCGCGGGGTCCTGCGGGGCGGGTTCCCCGGGGGTGGACGGTTCGGGGGCGGTGGTGGTCCGGTCGGGGGCCGGCTCGGTGGTGGGCGCGGTGGTGGGCGCGGTGGTGGCCGTGGTGGGCCGCCGGGGCGCGGCCGGCGCGGCGGGGACGGCCGGTGCGGCCGGTGCGGCCGGGGCCTGGACGGTGCCGTCGCGGCCGCCCGTCGGGTCCGGGGACGGTGCGGGGGCGGTGGGGGTGGCGGTCGCGGTGGCCGTGGCGCTCGGGGTGCCGGCGGGCCGGTCGGCGGTGGGCCGGGTGTTGCCCCGGCTGGGTTCGAGGTCGAAGCCCTGGACGGCGGTGTCCTCCAGGGCGTCGGCCATGTAGGCGGTCCAGATCCGGGTGGGGAAGGCGCCGCCGTTGATCCGGGCGTAGCCGGCGGTGCCGGCCAGCGGTTCCTTGGCGTGGGTCTTCGGGTTCTCCCGGAAGAGGCCGACGGCGGTGGCGAGTTCGGGGGTGTAGCCGGCGAACCAGGCGGAGAGGTTGGCGTCGGTGGTGCCGGTCTTCCCGGCGGCGGGGCGGCCGAGGTCGAGGGCGGCGGCGCCGGTGCCGCGGGCGCTGATGACCTCGCGCAGGACGTCGGTGACGGCGTCGGCGGTGCCCCGGTCGAGGGCGGCGGCGGCCTCGTGCCCGGGCAGCTCCGGTGCGTCGACCGGGCCGGTGCCGGGGTTGACCCGTTCCAGCGCGGCGACCGACCAGGGGCGGTGGGCCCCGCCGTGGTTGGCGAGGGCGGCGTAGACGCCGGCCAGGTCGAGGGCGCTGGGGGTGGCGGTGCCGAGGGTCATCGAGGTGTTGGCCGGGTCCATGCCGGGGACGTCCGCGGGGATGCCGAGCCGGACGGCGGTCTCCCGGACGTGGCCGAGTCCGGCGTCCACGCCGACCTGGGCGTACACCGAGTTGACGGACTTCACCATGGCCTGGCGCAGGGTGATGGTGCCGTAGTCGATGTCGTCCTCGTTGGGCGGCGCGTAGGGGGTGGGGCCGTCGGTGACGGGGCGTTCGCTGGTGCCGTCGTAGCGGGTCTCGGTGGTGATCGGCAGGCCGTCGCCGTTGCTGTGGTTGGAGGTGAGGCCGGCGGCGAGGTCGACGGGTTTGAAGGTGGAGCCGATCTGGTTGTCCTGGCGCAGCGCGTCGTTGTAGGGCTGCCTGGCGTAGTCGGGTCCGCCGTAGACGGCGACGACGCGGCCGGTGGCGGGCTCGACGGAGGCGCCGGCGACCCGGACGTCGGTGTCGGTGTCGGGGCGGGCGGCTGGGTCGAGTTCGTCGGTGAGCTCGTCGTGGACGGCGCGGGCGAAGGCGTCCTGCTTCTGCTGGTCGAAGGTGGTGGTGATGCGCCAGCCGCCGGCCTTGAGGGTGGCGCTGTCCAGGATGCCGCTGCCGACCAGGTAGTCGTCGGCGACGCCGACCAGGTAGCCGGCCTGGCCGGAGAGGCCGGTGGCGGGCTGGGGGTCGATCGGGTCGGGGAAGTCGAGTGCGGCGCGTTCGCCGGCGCCGAGGAAGCCGAGCTGGACCATGCCGTCGAGGGTGTAGTGCCAGCGGGCGACGGCCCGTTCGCGGTTGGCGGGGGTGGCGGTCTTCACGTCGTAGGCGCTGGGGGCCTGGAGCAGGGCGGCGAGGTAGGCGCTCTGCGGGAGGGTCAGCTCGGAGACGTCGACGCCGTAGTAGGCGCGGGCGGCGCTCTGGATGCCGTAGGCGCCGCGGCCGAAGTAGCTGGTGTTGAGGTAGCCGGCGAGGATCTCGTCCTTGCCGCGCTGCTGGTCGACCTTGAGGGCGATGAGCAGTTCGCGGCCCTTGCGCTCGATGGTCCGGCTCTGGGTGAGGTAGTAGTTCTTGACGTACTGCTGGGTGATGGTGGAGCCGCCCTGCATGCCCTGGCCGGTCAGGGTGTTCCAGCCGGCCCGGACCATGCCGGTCAGGTCGATGCCGCGGTTCTGGTAGAAGGTGCGGTCCTCGGCGGAGACGACGGCCTGCCGGGTGCTGACCGGGATCCGGTCGATGGTGACGTCGGTGCGGTTGACGGCCCCGGTGCGGGCGATCTCGGTGACGCCGTCGGCGTAGAGGTAGACGTTGCTCTGGGCGACGGCCTGGGCGTTGGGGTCGGGCAGCGGCACGACGGCGTAGAGCACGGCGAAGGCGCCGACGGCGAGCAGGGCCGTGGTGAGGACGGCGCCGAGGGTGACCCGCCAGGTGGGCAGCAGCCGTCGCCGGAGCGGCAGGGCGCGGCGTGCCTCGCGTCGGGCGGCCCGTCTGGCCCGGCGGCGGCTGGTGCTCAGGGTCATGCGGAGATTATGTGCTATTTGACCGAGGGTCAGGCGTGCGGGCGGCTCCGGTCGGGTGATGGAAAAACCGGGTGCGGGCGGGGTCTCGCCGCAGTACGGTGAAAGGTGCAAACCAGATAGCGCAGCCACTTCGGGTTCTTCGGCCCGTTCGAGCTCCGCCCGCCGTGTCCCGGGACCCCCCGGGCAGAGCCGGTCGGAGCCGGTTCGGCGTGCGCGGTCGCGGACAGGGGTCTCCCTGTGCCGCCATTTGTCGATAAGGAGACAATATGCAGAAGCTTGAGTCGTCGCAGGCCGAGCTCCGGCCTCCCGATCCCGGCGGCGTGCGCGCCGTCCTGGGCCTGTACGCCGCGGTCCTGCGCGGCGCGTTCCGCCGCTTCTCCACCTACCGGGCCGCCACCCTGGCCGGCGCCCTGACCAACACCGTCTTCGGCTTCATCCTCGCCTACACCTTCCTGGCCCTCTGGGAGGTCCGCCCCGGTCTCGGCGGCTACGACGAGGCCGCGGCCGTCACCTACATCTGGGTCAGCCAGGCCCTGCTGATGACGGTGGCCGTGCTGGGCGGGGGCTTCGAGGACGACGTCCAGGAGCGCTTCCGCACCGGCGACATCGCCGTCGACCTCTACCGGCCGGTGGACTTCCAGGGCTGGTGGCTGGCCACCGACCTCGGCCGGGCCGCCTTCCACCTGCTCGGCCGGGGCGTGCCGCCGGTGCTGGTCGGCGCCCTGGTCTTCCGCACCCGGATGCCGGAACACCCGCTGACCTGGGTGGTCTTCCTGCTGTCGGTGCTGCTCGCGGTCGTCGTGAGCTTCGGCGTGCGCTTCCTCGTCTCGCTCACCGGCTTCTGGCTGCACGACTCGGAGGGGGTGCGGACCCTGGCCGTGATGGTGTCGATCTTCTTCTCCGGGATGCTGCTTCCGCTCGCGCTCTTCCCCGGCTGGCTCGGCTCCCTCGCGCCGGTGCTGCCCTGGGCGGCGCTGGTGAAGGTGCCGACCGACGTCTTCCTGGAGCGGGTCACCGGCACCGGGCTGCTCGGCGCGCTGGGCTTCCAGCTGGCCTGGGCGCTGGTGCTGCTCGCGGCCGGGCGGCTGGTCCAGCTGCTCGCGACCCGCAAGGTGGTGGTCCAGGGTGGCTGAACCGACCCTGACGGCCCGTGAGCCCGCCGGGCTGAGCGGGGCCCGGGACCCGCTGGCCGCCCGGACCGCGTGGGCGCTGCGCTCCTGGTGGCTCACCGCCGCCATGTGGACCAGGGCGCTGATGACCTACCGGGCGTCGTTCGTGATGATGACCGTCGCCAACGTCCTCATCACCTTCCTCGACTTCGTCGTGATCATCCTGATGTTCCAGCACACCGACAGCCTCGGCGGCTGGAACCTGCCCGAACTCGGCTTCCTCTACGGCACCTCCGCGTTCGCCCTCGGCACGGCCAACCTGTTCGTCGGCACCGTCGACGCCCTCGGCCAGCGCATCCGCACCGGCACCCTGGACACCATGCTGGTGCGGCCCGCACCCGCCCTCGCCCAGATCTGCGCCGAACGGTTCTCGTTGCGCCGGCTCGGCCGGCCGGTGCAGGCGGCGGCCGTGCTGGGGTGGTCGCTGTGGATGCTGGACGTCCGCTGGACCTGGGACCGGGTGCTGCTGGTGCCCGTGCTGCTGTTCTGCGGCACCCTCATCTTCGCGGCGGTCTTCATCGGCTTCGCCAGCCTGCAGTTCTGGTGGGGCGAGTCCGGGGAACTGCACCACTCCTTCACCTTCGGCGGCGCGACCGTGCTGCAGTACCCGCCGACGGTCTTCGCCAAGGAGCTGGTCGCCGGCACCGTCTTCGGCGTGCCGCTGGCCTTCGTCAACTGGCTTCCCGCCCTGCACATCCTCGACAAGCCCGACCCGCTGGGTCTGCCCGCCGCCTTCCGGTTCGCCTCGCCGCTGGCCGCCGTCCTCGCCCTGTGCGTGGCCGGCCTCGTCTGGCGGACCGGACTGCGCGCCTACCGCGGCGCCGGCAGCTGACCCCGCATCCCGTTCGTTCTAAGGAAGACCCATGGCACTGATCGAGCTCGACGACGTCCGCCGCACCTTCACCGTCCGCGCCAAGGCCGGCCGGCTGAAGCGCGAGAAGCGCGAGGTGCGCGCCGTCGACGGACTGACCTTCACCGTCGGGGCCGGCGAGTGCGTCGGCTACATCGGCCCCAACGGCGCCGGCAAGTCCACCACCATCAAGATGCTCACCGGCATCCTGGTGCCCACCGCCGGACGGCTGCGCGTCGCCGGGGTCGACCCGGCCCGCGAACGGGTCGCGCTGGCCCGCCGGATCGGCGTCGTCTTCGGGCAGCGCACCACCCTCTGGTGGGACCTCCCGCTGCGCGACTCCTACGAACTCGCCCGCCGGCTCTACCGGATCCCCGAGCACCGATATCGTGCCAACCTGGAACGCTGCGTCGAACTGCTCGACCTCGGCGCGCTGCTCGACACACCGGTGCGCCAGCTCTCGCTCGGCCAGCGGATGCGCGGCGACCTCGCCGCCGCCCTGCTGCACGACCCGGCCGTGCTGTACCTGGACGAGCCGACCATCGGCCTGGACGTGATCAGCAAGGGCCGGGTGCGCGACTTCCTGCGCGAGGTCAACCGCGACCTCGGCACCACCGTGCTGCTGACCACGCACGACCTCACCGACATCGAGCAGCTGTGCGGCCGGGTGATGGTGATCGACCACGGCCGGGTGGTCTACGACGGCGGTCTGGAGGGCCTGCACGCGGTCGGCGACAGCGAGCGGACGCTGGTCGTCGACCTGGCCGAGGCCCGCCCGCCGATCGACGTGCCCGGCGCCCGGGTGGTCCGGGTCGAGGGCCCGCGCCAGTGGCTGGCCTTCCCGGCCCAGCAGAGCGCGGCCCCGGTGGTCGCGGCCGTCGCGGCCCGCTACCCGCTGGTCGACCTCTCGGTGCGCGAGCCCGCGATCGAGGACGTGATCGCCCGGATGTACGCGGAGGTCGCCATCGGCTGAGGGCCCGGCGGGCGCCGCGCCGTCCGCACCGTCCTGCGCCGCGCCGCGCCGCGCCGCCCGCGCCGCCCGCGCCGTTCCCGGGGC
>NZ_JBHYUU010000209.1:0-13038 GCF_042749955.1 Kitasatospora sp. NPDC059462
AAGAGCACCACCAGCCACCGCCTGGTCGGCGTCTGGGACCTCCTCCCGGTCGACGCCGACGTCGCCACCGGCGTGCACGTCGTCGTCCGGCACGGCGAGCGCCCCCGCGCCGAGGCCTTCCTGCTGCCCGGCACCGTCGCCCGTGGCACCGCCGGCACTCCCGACACCGCGCCGCACCCGGAGCCGATCCCGCTGGAGCGGATCGCCGAGTACGCCGCCGTCGACCCGGTCACCGGCCGCCCGCACCGCCTCGACGTCCACCACGTCGAGGTCGAACTGCCCGTCCCGCTGCTCGCCGCCGGCCTGGAACTCGTCGACACCCCCGGCGTCGGCGGCCTGGTCAGCGGCCACGCCCAACTCGCCCTGGCCGCCCTGGAGAACGCCGACGCGCTGGTCTTCGTCGTCGACGGCTCCAGCGAACTCACCCGCTCCGAGCTGGACTTCCTCGCCCGTGCGACCGAGCGCACCGCCGAGACGGTGTTCGTGCTCACCAAGACCGACAGCCACGACGCCTGGCCCGCCGTTCTCGAACGCAACCGCGAGCTGCTCGCCCGCCACGCACCCCGGCACACCGGGGCCCCCTGGTTCCCGGTCAGCAACCGGGCCCGCCGGGACGCCGCCGACGCCGCCGACGCCGCCGACGCCGCCGACGCCGCCGACGCCGGCCGGCTCCAGGACGCCGCAGAACTGTTGGACGAGAGCGGATTCGAGCCGCTGGACGCCCTGCTGCGCCGCCGGATCGCCGCCCGTGGCGCCGAGCTGCGTCTGGCCAACGTGGTGCACGTCGCCCTCGCCGCGCTGGCCGCCCCGCTCGCCGACCAGGAACTGGGCCTGCGCTCGCTCCAGCAGGACCCGACCCTGGCCGCCGAGGTCGAGCGCGCCGAGGAGGCGCTGCGCCTGCTCCAGCCGGACAGCGCCCAGTGGCGGCGTGCCCTGACGACCGGCGCCCGCGATCTCAAGAACACCCTCCAGCTCGGCTTCCGGCGCAGCCTCAACGACGTCCGCCGGCAGGCCGAGGCGAAGATCGCCACCTCCGAACCGGCCGCGCTGGCCGAGGAGTTCCCGGCCGAGCTGGAGGCCCAGGTGGAGGCGGTCTGGCTGCGGCTGGACAACGCCGCCCGACGCGGCCTGGCCGTCCTGGAGGAGCGGGTCCGGCGCGAGTGCGCCACGGTCCTGGACACCGGCCGGACGGACACCGGCCGGACGGACGCCGGGCGGGGCGGCGCGGAGCTCGCCGTGGTGGACGACGGCGCCGTCATCCGCGCCGAACGCGGCGTCGCCCTCCCGGAGATGGTGCTCTCCACGCACCGCGACGGCGGCGCCCTGGGCATGATCGAGAACGTCATCCCGTCGGTCGGCACCGCCGCCACCTTCGGCACCGTGGTCGCCCTGGTCACCAGCAGCGTGCTGCTGCCCGCCGTGGCCAGCTACGCGATGCTGGCCGTGCTCACCCGCCGCCGTCGCCAGCGCGCCGAACTCGGCCGGGTGCGCGGCGACGCCACCCGTCACCTCAACCGGGTGCTCACCGAGCTGAGCACCGAGATCCCCGCCCAGATCACCGCGCACGTCGACGAGCTGACCGACCGGCTCGCCGTCGCGCTCGACCAGGCGATCGCCGACGAGCGGCTCCGGCTGGAGCGCCAACTCGCCGACCACCGCCGGAACCTCGCCACCGAGGCGGCCGACCTGGCCGCCGCCCGGGACCGCGCCAGGCGCCGGATCGGCTCGCTCACCGCCGTGCGTGACGAGGGGATCGCCCTCGCCCACGCCCTCGGCGCCGCCCCCGGCGCCCCCGGCGCTCCCACCGATCCTGCCGCCTCCGACCCGGAGCGGAGCTGACCGCATGGACCTGACCAACCTGCGCGTGGTCGCCCTCGGCCACTCCAGCGCCGGCAAGAGCACCTACCTCGCCGCGATGTACACCCACCTCGCCGCCGGCCGCAAGGGCTTCCGGCTGGTCACCGCCGACCGCGCGGCCTCCGCACACCTCATCGCCACCGGCAAGCAGTTGGGCAAGGGGATCTACCCTCCGCCGACCTCCCGGAGCACCGACCTCCAAGCCGGACTGGAGCACGGCCGCAAGGAGGTCATGGGCTTCCACTGGACGGACTACCGGGGCGGCGCCCTCACCAGCTCGGCCGCCGACGACCCGGAGACCGCCCAGCTGCTGGCGCGGCTCACCGGCGCGGACGCGGTGGTCGTCTTCGCCGACGCCCACCGCCTCGCCACCGACCCCGACTCCCACGACGAGGTGCGGCGCACCGTCGTGCTGCTGCACCGCGCCGTCGGCGACCAGTCCACCCCGCTGCCGATCGTCCTCGCCTACACCAAGTCCGACCTGCTCACCGACCCCGCCGGCTGGGCCCGGGCCCGGGCCGCCACCGCCCCGCTGGAGGAACTGCTCGCCGGCGGCGGACGGGTCCGCGGCACGACGGTCGCGCTCTCCTGCGGCCGCTCGCCGCGCGGGGTCGCCGTGCCGGTCCTGTGGTGCCTGTCCACCCTGCTCGACCACCGGGCGCGGCAGGCGCAGGACAGCCTGGAGACGGCGAAGGACTTCGTCAAGGACCTGCGCAAGGAGGCCAACGGGATCGACAGCCTGGTCTCCTGGTTCAAGGGCGTGGAGAGCGCGGCCAAGCGGCTCAAGTACTGGGAGGAACAGCTGCGCGAGAGCAAGGAGGAGGTGGCCGCGCTGCGCCGCCCCGCCCAGCGCCTGGCGAGACTGCTGGAGCGCGAGCAGCGCGGCACCGCCCCGCCGGCCGGCGCCGCCGCCCCGGCGGCGACGCGGTGACCGTCCCGCCGCCCGGCGCCGAACTCGCCCCGGTGGTGGCCGGATTCTGCGCCGAGCTGGCGGGCCGGATGCCACCCGGCCCGCCGGCCGACGCGGTGCGCGCCGTCCAGGAGCGGCTGGCCGGGCGCACCCTGCGGATCGCCGTCGGCGGCCGGATGAACGCGGGCAAGTCCACCCTGGTGAACGCCCTGCTCGGCCGCCGGCTCGCCGCCTCGGCGGCCACCGAGTGCACCACCGTGGTCGCCTGGTTCCGGCCCGGCGGGCTCAACCGGCTGGAGGTCCGGCTGCGGGACGGCAGCGTCCACCGGCGGCCCGGCGGCCTGCCGCGCGACCCCCGGGACCTCGGGGTCAGTGCCGACCTGGTCGCCGAGGTCGTCGTCGAGGCCGCCGGGCTGCGGCCCGCCGGGGACTGCGTGCTCGTCGACACCCCCGGCCTGGACTCGCTCAGCGGCCTCGACGGGCCGGCGCTCGACGCCCTGGCCCGCGCCGACGCGATGATCTACGTCATGCCGCACCCCGGCGCGGGCGACGCCGAGGCCCTGGGCGCCCTGCGCGCCCAGGCCGACGGCCGGATGACCGCGCTCAACGCCGTCGGCGTGCTCAGCCGGATCGACCTGCTCGGCGAGGGCCACGGCGACCCCTGGCCGCGCGCCCGGCAGGTCGCCGCGACCAACGCCGGCCGGCTCGCCGGACTGGTCGACGCGGTGCTCCCGGTGGTCGGCCTGCTCGCCCAGACCGCCCTCGGCGACGACTTCACCGAACCGGACGCCGCCCTGGTCCGCCGGCTCGCCGAGGCCCCCGCCGCCGACCTGCGCCGCGCCCTCTACTCCGGCCGGCGCTTCCTCGACTGGGACGGCGCGCCGCTCACCCGCCCCGAGCGGCAGAGGCTGTTCGGCCTGCTCGGCGTCTACGGCATCGACACCGCCCTGACGGCCGCCCGCCGGGCCCGCGCCGAGGGCCGCCCGGCCGGGGCCGCCGCCCTGCTCGCCGAGTTCCGGGCGGCCTCCGGCATCGGCGCCGTCGTCGAGCACCTGCGCGTGCGCTTCGTCGACGCCGCCGACGCGCTGCGCTCGGCCGCCGCGCTGGGCGCCGTCGAGGCGGCCCTCGGCTCCGGCGAGGGCGTGCCCGCCGATGTCCTGCGGTGGGCGCGCACCCGGATCGGCGAACTGCGCCGGCACCCGGAACTGCGCCGCCATGAACTCGCCCGCGCCCTGGCCGCGGTGGCCGGGCAGCGGCTCGAACTCGACGAGGACACCGCCGCCGCCCTGATCGCCCTCGCCACCGGCCGCACGCCCGCCGCCCGGCTGCGCCTGCCCGCCGGCACCCCGCCCGCCGACCTGCGCCGGGCGGCGGCGCGGGCGGCCCGGGAGTGGCGCCGCCTGGAGGACGGCCCGCTGCGTGACGTCGGGCGTTACGCCCGGATCGCCCGTGAGGTGTGCGAGGGGATCTACTTCGCCCTCCCGCCGTCCTGTCCTCCACCGGGGGTCAGGGCGGCGGGAGGGCGGCGGCGGTGCGGGTCAGAGCCCGGTGGGCGTGGGGGTGGGGACCCCCGGGCCGGTCGGGGGCGTGGTCGGCCGGGGCATGCAGGGCTTGGTGGAGGTCGGCGCCGGCACGCCGGGGGTGGGGGTGGGGAACTCGCACTCGTTCGGGTACATCGGCCCGATCATCTGGACGCGGCTGACCTGGTACGGCGCCTGCCCGTACCAGCCGTGGAAGGTGACGGTCACCTGCTGGGAGTCGCCGATCTGGAGGGTCGTGGCCAGTGACTTCATGGCCGGCCCGCTGTCCCAGAGCGTCACCTCGCCGGTGCCGGTTCCGGTCCCGGAGATGGTCACGAAGGTGTAGGGGCCGGACATGTACGCCGAGAACTGGTAGCGGGTGCCGGGTACGACCGTGACCGACTGCGTGCAGCCGGCGTAGTCCGTTCCACTGGGGCGGCCTTCGACGGTCTGGCCGGTCTGGACGAACTCGCCCTGGCAGTTCCAGCCCAGGGCGAGCGGGTAGCGGAAGTCGCCGTTCTTGATCCAGTCCAGTGGTGCGGGCTGGGCGGTGGCGGCGCCGTTCGCGGCGAGCGCGGCCGTGCCGGCCAGCAGGAGGACGCCGAGGGCGGCACCGAGCGGGCTTGCGGCGCGGGCGTGCCGGGGGCCGGGGCGTGATCCGGGGCGGGGTGAGCGCATGTCGTCTCCGAGGTGGGGGGCGGTCGTCCGTCAGGGGATGTACGTGCGCCGGCAGGTGGGGGACGGCCCGGTTCGAAGCCGGGGCCGATGAAGGACACCCGCCCCACGTCGTGGGCCGCCTGCTCGTACCGGCCGTGGAAGTGGACGGTCGGCTCGGAGGTGTTCGACGGACAGGCCGCGGCGCGCTCCTCGGCGGCCGGGTCGGGGGTGGAGGGGTGCACGCATGCCGTCGCTCCGGGTGGGGGGAGTGCCGATGGGGGGCAGCAGTGCGAGGGAGTGGTCCACACCATGCTGGATGCGGACCACCACCGTCAAGGGGAGGAGAAGGCTCCGAGAACACGCTGTCGCATCGCCATCGCGGTTCAGGGAAAAGGTGGTTGACGATCAGTCATGCCCCCGGATCGGCCCGGTCCCGGGGCGTCCGGCATGATGGGTGCCGTACGAAGCGTCCGGACGGGGCGCGGACGGAAACGGGGAGGGGCGGGCCGATGAGGCGTCCGGCGACGGCGGCGGCCGTGGGTGTGCTGGCGGTGGTGGTGGCGGTGACCGGCTGCGGAAGCGTGCGGAGCACCGGTGCCGACGGGACGCCGGCGGCCGGTGGCGCCGCGGCGTCGTCCGCCGCGCTGCCGGACCCCGCCGAGCAGGTGCGGAAGGGCGTCGCCGAGCACGACCGGCTCTTCCCCCAGGTGGCGGCGCTGGGCTGCGCGTCGGCGCGGCCGAGCACCCCGGCCGGCGGACCGGGCGCCACGTCGGCCGTCCCGGCCGAGCCGGTCGATCCCTGGGTGGCCAAGCACGCCGAGAACTCGATGTACAAGCAGATGGCGCCGCTCGGCGCGGAGGACCGCTGCCGGGGCGAGGCGCACAGCCGGCGCATCTCCGAGGCCGTCAAGGCGCGGACCGCGACGGCGCCGCCGACCCAGGACGCGGTGCGCGGCATCCTGGAGTCGCTGGGCTACCCGCGCACCGCCGTGCAGATCTCGGCCTACGGCAGCGAGGTCTCCTTCGAGCTCACCGTCCCGGGCGCGGGCCCCTGCGTCGCCGGGAGGCTCGGCGCCTCCGTCACCGTCGAGGCCCACGGGTACTACCTGGAGGGCGGCTGCACCGAGCCGAAGGGCGGCCACTGACCCGCGGCCTCAGTGGTGCGGGCCGTGCCACCCGTGGTCCGGCGAGCCGTCGTACCCGGAGCCGTCGTACCCGGCCCCGGCGCCGTACGGGTCGTGGGTGTCGTGACCGTGGAGGTGCCCGTCGTGGGCGTGCGGGTCGTCGTACGGGGTGCCGGTGTCCTCGTGGTGCGGGTCGTGGTGGTGCGGGTCGGCGGCCCAGGCGTCGGTGTCGTGGCCGTAGTGGTGCGGCCAGTGGTCGTCGTGGTGGTGGTCCGGCCCTCCGCCCGCCGCTTGGTCCGCCGCTCGGTCCGTCGCTCGGTCCGTCCCGTGCTCCGGCTGATGCTCGGCATGCTCCCCGTGATGGTGCCCGTGCTGCTCCTCGTGGTGTCCGTGCCCGTGCCCGTTATGCCCCTCGTGGTGCTGCGGCGGGTCGTCGTGGCCGTGGTGCGGCGGGGTCGCGCCGAGGGCGGCGCCGGCCAGGGCGTCGCCGAGGCCGCGCAGGAGCGCCGAACCCGCCGCCCGGCGGCGGGAACCGGACGGGGCGGGTGACGGCAGCGCCACCAGCGCACCCGGCCGGGGGGTGCCGATCCAGGCGCGCGCCTCGAAGCGTTTGGCCGGGAGGGCCACGGTGATCCTGGTGAACTCCTCCACCGGCACGCCGCCCCCGCCCGTCGCGAAGCCGTCGGCGAACAGGTCGTCGGCGACCACCACCGCGAGGTCGGTGTCCGGTGCGGCCTTGAGCGCGGCCCGCGCCTGCTGGCAGTCGAGCAGCCGGCAGGCCGTCTCCACCGAACGCGCCACGAAGCCCAGCGCCGCCCGCTGCACCCCGCCCTGGGCGAGGGCGGCCCGCACCCGCAGCCGTCCGGCGGTGCCCGGCGCCCGGTTGAGCGTGTGCAGCGCGTCGCGCAGGCCGAGGACCAGGCCCGGCAGCGCCTTCGCCTCGTCGGCGTCGGGCGGCAGCAGGAGCAGCTGGCCGTCGCCCCGGTCCTGGGCCTCGCAGCGCGTCCGGTCGACCCCGGCCCGGG
This sequence comes from Kitasatospora sp. NPDC059462, assembly GCF_042749955.1. Lineage (NCBI taxonomy): Bacteria > Bacillati > Actinomycetota > Actinomycetes > Kitasatosporales > Streptomycetaceae > Kitasatospora > Kitasatospora sp. NPDC059462. The sequence goes on from NZ_JBHYUU010000209.1 coordinate 7,094, forward strand.
CGCAGGCGTGGTCCAGCGCGCGGTCCAGCCGCTCCTGCACCTTCTGCTGCACCCGGTAGGGCCGGCCGCTGTACGCCTCGATGTCGACGACCAGGCAGATCCGGCGCAGCCGCGGGGCCACCGCGCCGCTCACGCCCGGCCACCGCCGTCCGGCCGGTGCGGGGGCGGGAGCGCGACGCCGGCCGCCTCGGCCAGCAGGGCCCGGTCGCGGACGACGAGTTCGCGGTAGCTGGTGCGCACGGCGCCCTGGTCCCGCAGGGTGCGCAGCGAGCGTTCGACGCTGGCGGGGGAGAGCCGGGCGAGCGCGGCCAGGTCGGCGTGGCTGAGCGGGATGTCGATTCGCAGGCCGTCCTCGCCGGGGGTGCCGTAGGTGCCGAGCAGGGTGTGCAGGGTACGGGCGAGCCGGGCGAGGCCGGTGCCGTGGCCGGCGTCGACCCGGTGGCGGGTGGCCGAGCGCAGCTTGCGGGTGACCGAGCGCTGGACGGCGAGGGCGGCGGCGGGCCGGTCGGCGAGGAAGTCGAGGAAGGCCGCCGCACCGATCTCCCGGGTGGTGCTGGTGCGCACCGCGAGGACGCTGGCCGAGCGCGGCTCGCCGTCCAGCACGGCCAGCTCGCCCAGGAGTTCACCTGGCAGTCGGACGGCGAGCAGGGCCTCGCCGCCGTCCTCGGTGGCGGCGACCACCTTGACGCAGCCGGTCAGCAGCAGCGCGGCCCGGTCGCCCGGCTCGCCCTCGATCATCAGGGCCTCGCCCGGCGCGTAGACCCGCCGGGTGCCGAGCCGCCCGAGTTCCCGCAGGTCGGCGGCGTCGAGCCCGCTGAACGGACCGCGCGGGAAGGGGACGGGCGGGGCGCCGGCGGGTCTGCCCGGCCCCCTGTCCGGTCCGGTGACGCCGTGCGCGCTGTGCATGGTGCCTGCCCCCACCCCGGTCGGCAATCCCGCCCCAACAGGACGATTCCGTACGGAAGATAGCGCACCGCCCGGCGCGGTGTCAGTCCCGGAGCGCCGCGTGCCACCGGTCCGCCCGGGCCGGGGACCGGTCGTCGGCGAAGCACAACGGCCCATGGTTGCCATCGATGTGACGATCCGTCAGGCTCGTCGGTACGTCGACACCGGAGGGGGGCCGGATGATGGCTCCAGGGCAACGCCTGCGCAGGATCTGCGCGGTACTCGGCACGGCCGCGGTCCTGACGATCGGCGCCGGCGGGGTGCTCCCCGCCTCGGCGGCGGTCCCGGAGGGGGTGGTGCAGGGCGAGGGCTCGCCGGCCGCCGTCCCCGGAAGCTACCTGGTGGTGCTCGAACCCGGCGCGGCGAAGGCGGGTTCGGTCGCGGACGGCGCGGCGTCGCTGGCCCGCGCCTACGGCGGCACGGTGCGCCGCAGCTACGACGCCGCGCTGCGCGGGTTCTCCGCCGACCTCACCGTGCGCCAGGCCCGCCGGCTGGCCGCCGACCCGTCGGTGGCGATCGTCTCGCAGAACCGCCGGGTGCGTGCCGACGGCGTGCAGAACTCGCCGAACTCCTTGGGCCTGGACCGGATCGACCAGCGCCGCTTCCCCTACGACGACCGCTACTCCTACCCGGACGCGGGCGGCGCCGGGGTGACGGCGTACATCGTGGACACCGGCGTGCGGATCACCTCGGAGGAGTTCGGCGGGCGGGCCTCGTACGGCTACGACGCGATCGACGGCGACACCGTGGCGGACGACGGTCACGGCCACGGCACGCACGTCGCGGGGACGGTGGCCAGCGCGTCCTTCGGCGTCGCCAAGGCCGCGAAGATCGTCGCGGTGCGGGTGCTGAACGACGAGGGCGAGGGCACCACGGAGCAGGTGGTCGCGGGCATCGACTGGGTCACCCGGCACGCCGTCCGCCCGGCCGTGGTCAACATGAGCCTGGGCAGTGAGCCGGACCCGGTGACCGACGTGGCGGTCGCGGGCTCGATCGCCGCGGGCCTGACCTACACGGTCGCCGCCGGCAACCAGGGCATCGACGCGAGCGGGCACTCCCCGGCCCGGGTGCCGAGCGCGATCACCGTCGGCGCGACCGACCGCGACGACGCCCAGGCCTCGTTCTCCAACTACGGTCCCCTGGTGGACCTCTACGCGCCGGGCGTGGACATCACCTCGGTGTGGCACGTGGTCGACTACGAGGGCATCGGCATCGACATGTCGGGCACCTCGATGGCCGCCCCGCACGCGGCCGGCGCCGCCGCGCTGTACCTGGCCTCGCACCCCGCCGCCACCCCCGCGCAGGTGGCCGCGGCGCTGACCTCGGCGGCGACCACCGGCTCGCTGCGCGACCTCGGCGCGGGCTCCCCGGACCGGCTGCTGTACACCGGCACGGTGCCGAACCGCCCGCCCGGCCCGCGGTTCGCCGCTGCGTCCCCGGTGCCGTTCGACGGGGTCGGCACGGTGGAGTCGCCCGTCACCGTCACCGGTGTCCCCGGCAGGGCGCCGCGCGATCTCGACGTCGCCGTGGACATCTCCTACTGGTGGTCCGGCGACCTGAAGGTCGAACTCGTCGCCCCGGACGGCGCGGTGTTCCTGCTGCACGGCACGGACCTCGGCGAGGCCCGGACGGACATCACCGCCGTCTACGGGGTGGATGCCTCCGCGCACACCGCGGCCGGAGTCTGGCGGCTGCGGGTGACCGACGTCGGCGGCTACTTCCCCGGCACGGTCAACAGCTGGTCGCTCCGGTTCTGAGGTCCGCTCCGACGTCCGCTCCGACGTCCGCTCCGACGTCCGCTCCGACGTCCGCTCCGACGCCTGCTCCGACGTCCGCTCCGACGGCCGTTCCCGGGGCGGGCCCGGGATCGGCCGTCAGAGCGCCTCCAGGGCGGCCGCCTCCTCGCGCACCAGCTCGCGCAGCGCCGCGAGCGCGGGGCGGCGGTCGTCCAGGCGCCACTGCAGCTCCAGCGGCAGGGTGGCCCGCCCGGCCAGCCGCACGGTGACCACGTCCCCGGTGAGGTGGCCGGTCATCGAGGCGGGCACCAGCGAGAACGCCCGGCTCTGCGCCAGCAGGTAGAGCCGGGAGCCGACGATCCGGGCCGGGCCGACCAGCACCGGCGGCTCGACCCCGTGCTCGGCGCACAGCGCCAGCACGTGGTCGTAGTAGCGCGGGCTCTGCTCGCGCGGCCACAACAGCAGCGGCAGGTCGCCGAGTTCGTCCAGTCGCACGGCGCCGCGCCCGGCCAGCGGGTGGTCGCGGCTGAGCGCGACCCGCACCGGCTCGTCGGCGATCCGCTCCCGCCGGTAGCCGGGCACGTCGTCGAGGAACCGGCCGAGGCCGAGGTCGGCGAGCTCGGCGGCCAGCGTCGGGGAGACCCGCCCGGTGTCCACGGACAGTTCGGACAGCAGCAGGTCCGGCAGCTCCCGTTCGGCACGGCTGACCACGGCCGGCAGCAGCCGGTTGACCACGGTGGGCGAGGCGACGATCCGCGCCGTGCCGAGCCTGGTCTCCTCGTGCAGCCGCACCCGGGCGAGCAGCGCGTCGGCCCGGGCCAGCAGGCCGGCGGACTCGGCGGCCATCACCTCCCCGGCCGGGGTCAGCCGCACCGCCCGCCGGCTGCGGTCGAACAGCTCCACCCCGACGGTCCGCTCCAGCCGGGCCACCTCCTGGCTGACCGTCGGCTGCGAGATGTGCAGCCGCTCGGCGGCCCGGCCGAAGTGCAGGGTGTCCGCCACCGTGAGGAAGACCTCCAGCTGGCGCAGGGTGAGACTCATAGGCCGGAGTCTATGAGAAGGGCCGGTATTCATTCTGGATCCCGATCCGAGCCCTCCCTACGCTGAAGCCACCGCTGCCACACCGTGGTGGCAGCCTCACAGGGAGCACACCGCCATGACCGGACTGCCCATCCGCATCTCCGAGGAAGTCGCCGAGGCCGTCGCCGCCGGCGCGCCCGTCGTCGCCCTGGAGTCGACGATCTTCACCCACGGGCTGCCCCGGCCGCGCAACCTGGAGGTCGCGCTGGAGGCGGAGGAGCGGCTGCGGTCCACCGGCGTCGTCCCGGCCACCATCGGCGTCTTCGCGGGCGTGCCCACGGTGGGCCTGTCGGCCGGTCAGATCAAGGAGCTGTCCGAGGCCGACGACCTCGACAAGGCCAGCCTCCGCGACCTGCCGGTGGTCGCCGCGCTCGGCCGCCACGGCGGCACCACCGTCGCCGCCACCGCCTTCCTCGCGCACCGCGCCGGCATCCGGGTCTTCTCCACCGGCGGCCTCGGCGGCGTGCACTTCGGCGCCTCCGAGAGCTTCGACGAGTCCGCGGACCTCACCACCCTGGCGGCCACCCCGGTCACCGTGATCAGCGCCGGCGTGAAGTCGATCCTCGACATCCGGGCCACCCTGGAGCGCTTCGAGACCCTCAACATCCCGGTCATCGGCTACCGCACCCGCCACTACCCCGGCTTCTACGTCACCGATTCCGGCCACACCGTCGGCTACCAGGTCGACACCCCCGAGCAGGCGGCCCGGGTGATCGAGGCGCGCGACGGCCTGGAGCTGCCGCAGGCCGTGCTGATCGCCAACCCGGTCGACCCGGCCAAGCAGCTCCCGCCGCAGGAGCTGGACGCGCTGCTCACCCGCGCCTGGGCCGAGGCCGAGCGGCAGGGCATCACCGGCAACGCCTCCACGCCGTTCCTGCTCGACTTCATCCAGCGCGACACCGAGGGCCGCAGCCTGGAGGTGAACGTCGAGGTCTACCGGGGCAACGTCCGGCTGGGCGGCGAGATCGCCACGGCGCTGGCCGCCGCCCGAAGCGAGGGCTGACCGGTGCTCGGCGTGCTCGGCGACCTCGTCGAGGACATCGTCGTCTGGGTGGCGGGCCCGCTGCGGCACGGCACCGACTCCAACGCCCGGGTCTTCCGGCAGCGCGGCGGCAGCGCCGCGAACGTCGCCGCCTTCGCGGCCGGCCAGTGCCCCACCCGGTTCCTCGGCTGCGTCGGCGACGACCCGGCCGGGCACGGCCTGACCGCCGAACTGGCGGGCCACGGCGTGGACGTCCGGGTCGCGCGGCGCGGCACGACCGGCAGCATCGTCGTCCTCATCGACGAGGCGGGCGAGCGCACCATGCTCCCCGACCGGGGCGCGGCCACCCTGCTGGAGAGCGTTCCGGACCCGTGGCTGGACGGACTCACCCATCTGCACGTGCCCGCCTACTCCTTCGACGGGGAGCCGGTCGGCGCGGCGGCCGTCGACGCCCTGCGCCGGGTGCGCGCCGGCGGCGGCACCACCTCGCTGGACGCCTCCTCGACCGGCATGCTGGAGGGCTTCGGCCGCGAGCGCTTCCTCGCGCTCGCCGCCCGGCTCGCGCCCACCCTGCTGTTCGCCAACCGCGCGGAGGCCGCCTACCTGGGGCTGCTCACCGACGGGCGCCCCGGGCCGGAACGGGCCCGGCTCGCGGCGACCACGGTGGTCACCAAGTCGGGCGCCGAGGCCACCACCGTCGACGTGCCGGGGGAGCGGCCGTTCACCGTGCCGGTGCCGCCGGTCGGCGAGGTCCGCGACCTCACCGGCGCGGGCGACGCCTTCGCGGCCGGCTTCCTCGCCGCCTTCCTGGACGGCCGGCTGACCGGCACCGGGCTGGGGGAGCCCGGGCTGCGGGAGGCCGCCGCGCGCGGGCACCGCTGCGCGGCGCGGGTGCTGGCCTCGCCCGGGGCGTCCTGCCCGCCGGACTGAGCCACCCGGGGCCGGGACCGCGCCGGGGCCCGCGCGGGGACCGGCGCGGGGACGCCCGCGGGGGCGCACGGGGACACGCTCACCGACGGCGCAGCGTCCGGCCGGCGGGGCGGTGCGTGCGGTAGTCAGTGGCTGGTCCGATCCCCCCACCTGACAAGGGGTCAGCCGTCATGACATTCACCGGATCCGCAGCTCGCGCGATCGGCTCCGCGCTGCTGCTCGCCGCCGTACTGCTCGCCGTGCCGATCACCGCCGCCCAGCCGGCCGCAGCC
>NZ_JBHYUU010000210.1:0-13017 GCF_042749955.1 Kitasatospora sp. NPDC059462
GCAGCGCCGGGGGTGACCACCGGGGCCCGTCGGGGGACCGGCGCGCGTGACTAGGCGCCGAAGGCCGCGGCGAGCAGGCCGCAGACGGCCAGGAAGCCGCAGATGCCCAGGTTGATCAGCTTGTGGGAGAGGAAGACGGCCGCGAACTCGCGGATCGTCGCGCTCGGCCAGTAGTAGCGGGCGGTCGGCGAGCCGCAGACCTGGCCGGTGACACCGGTCCTGCGGGCCGTCAGGGCGGCGCGGAAGGCGTGGAAGTTGTTGGTGACGACGACGCAGCGGTAGTCGGGCTTGGCCTGCTCCATGATGGCCTTGCTGAAGAGCAGGTTCTCCTCGGTGGTGCGCGAGCGGTCCTCGCGCGCCAGGTGATCGGCCGGGAAGCCGCGCTCGACCAGGTAGTCCGCCATCGCGTGGGACTCCGGCAGCTTCTCGTCCGGGCCCTGGCCGCCGGAGGTGATCAGCACCGGCGGGTTGCCGCGCGCGGCCTGCTTCTCGTACAGGTCACGGCCGCGTTCGAGCCGACTGGCGAGCAGCGGCGGGACCCGCTCGCCGCCGATCAGCCCGGAGCCCAGGACCACCACGAAGTCGACGTCGCCGCGCGGCGCGTGGCGCTGGTAGAGGAAGGCGTAGCCGACGAAGCAGACGAAGAGGAAGGAGATGTAGCCGACCACCAGCAGCGCCGTCGCGGCGAGGATGCCGATGCGTTCGGACCCGGTGAGCACCGCCGCGGCGAACAGGACGATCAGGCCGAGGATGCCGAGGCCGGCGAGCAGCGACAGCAGGTTGGCCGGGCGCCGCCCCTCCTTGCGGATCATCGTCATGCCGTTGGAGAGCAGGAACCAGACCAGGGCGGCCGTGCCGACGGTCGGCAGCAGGGCGATCAGGGCCACCGCCAGCTCGGCCACCAGCGTGGGCGCCCGGCGCAGTTCGGCGATCAGGGCGAGGGCGAGGAGCGAGACCGCGATGCCGAGCAGGACGGCGTTGCTGAACCGGCGCCGGTCGCGAAGGACCCCGATCCCGCAGAGGAGGAAGAAGAAGGCCGCTGGGGCATAGGCGATCATGACCGTATCGTAGGGTTTCGCGGGACGGCGTCGATGGGGGCCTCCCCGTCGGCACGATGCCCGCCGGGGGTTCCCGTCCGGACCGCCCTGCCCGCGGTCTCGGCCTCGGGCTGCGGCGCGGCCTCCGCCGCCTTCCCCGCCTCCGCAGTCTTCTCCGCCTCCGCCGTTTCCCCCGCCTCCGCCCCCGCCGTCCGCCCGATCCGGCGGACGCCCGGGACGGCCGCGGTGCCGGCGCAGGCGAGCGCGACCAGCGCGGCGGTGACCAGCAGCGGACCGGTGCTGCCCCAGGCGTCGGCGGCCAGTGGCGCGAGGGTGTACCCGAGCGGGGCGGCGGCGAGCGACAGCAGCCAGTCGTAGGACGTCACCCGGGCCAGCACCTGCGGCGGGAACTCCTGCTGCACCGTCGTCTGCCACACCGGGTTGAGGAAGCCGAGCCCGGTCATCGCCACCGCGTACGCGCTCACCGTGACCGGTGCCGGGGCCGCCACCGCGAGGGCGGCCAGCGGCAGGGCGTACAGGGCCAGGCCCAGGTTGGCGACCAGCACCGGCCGCCGCGGCCGGTACCGCCCGGCGAGCAGCGAGCCGGCCAGCACACCGCACGCGCCGGCCTGGGTCATGGCGATCCACACGCCGTCCCCGCCGAGGTGCCGGGTGGCGATCAGCGGGCCGAGGGTGAGCAGCACGGCGGCGGCGCCGTTCCAGACGCCGTGGCCCACCAGGCTCGTCCAGTACCAGTCGCGCGAGCGCACCTCGCTCCACCCGCGCAGCAGGTCGGTGCGCAGCGAGCGGCGCTCACCCGGGGTGTGCCGGATCCGCAGCCGGGTCAGCAGCGCCGCGCTGACCAGGAAGGAGGCGCCGTCCAGCAGGAACGCCCAACCGGGCCCGGCCGTCCAGACCAGCACCCCGGCGAGGGCCGGGCCGCCCAGCCGGGCGGCGTTGGAGGCCGAGGCGAGCAGCGCGTTGGCCCGCATCCGCTGCGGCCCGGTGACGGTGGCAGCGACCAGGGGCGTGGCCGTCGGTATGGCGAACGCGGAGGCGATGCCGCCGACCGCCTCGGCGGCCGCGATCGGCACCAGCCGGGGCTGGTCGCCGAGGAGTTCGAGGCCGACGGCGACCTGGGCGGCGGCCCGGACGAGGTCGGTGACGAGCGCGACCAGCCGGGGATCGAGGCGGTCCCCGACCACGCCGCCCAGGGGGAGCAGCAACAGCCGCGGGACCATCGCGCAGCCCAGGACGAGGGCGAGCGCACCGGAGGAGCCGGTCGCCCGGGTGACGGCGATGGCGAGGGCGGCGGGCACGACGGCGTCGCCGAGGGTGGAGATCGTCCGGCCCAGGAAGAGCAGACGGAAGCCGCGCGAGCGCAGCGGGTGCTGGAGCAGGGTCACGGGGAGCACTGTATTTCGGTGCCGAAGTTTCGGCAACGAAATATTGACGGCGGAAACCCGCAGCTCACGGACGCCTAGACTCGGGGGCATGACACGCGCGACCCCCCGGGCGGCGGCCGACCGGCCCCGCGACTGGACCGACGGCCACGTCGAACGCTGGCGGCCGGTGCTTCCGCACCTCGACCCGGACGTCGAGGGCGCCGTCACCCGGATGAGCAAGCTCACCCGCCACCTGGGCCGGGTCCGCGAGCAGGGCGTGGCCGACTACGGCCTGCAGAAGCACGAGTTCGACACCCTGCACGGCCTGGCCGGCCGCGGCGGCCGGGCCACCCCCTCCGACCTGCGCGCCGACCTCAACCTGGCGCCGGCCTCGGTGACCGGCCGTCTGGAGGCGCTGGAGCGGCGGGGATTCATCGTCCGCACGCCCTCCGGCGACGACCGCCGCCGGGTCGACGTGGAGCTCACCGAGGCGGGCCGGCTGGCCTGGCAGCAGGCGCTGGACGTGGTCGGCCGCGAGGAGCAGCGCCTGCTCGGCGTCCTCTCCCCGGCCGAACGGCGCCAGCTCTCCGACCTGCTGCGCCGCGTGCTGCTGGCTGCCGAGCAGCCGGCGCCGGAGACCCGCACCGACCGCCCGGAGACCGGCTGGCACGGCTGACCCGCAGGACGCGTCCTAACACCAGGGGTCGATCCTGAGACGGACCCTGGCGTCGTCGCCGAGGATCGGCGCGGTGGTGGCGGGAAGCGGGATGCGGGCCGTCCAGGAGCCCTCCGACGGGTCCTCGTCCGGCAGCGGCTCGCCCATCGGGCTGAGGTCCCGGATCGCTCCGGGCACCGCGGAGTTCCACCGCGCCCAGACGTCCGGGGGCGAGCCGGGCGCCGTCGGCTGCGCGTCGATGATCAGGGTGTCCGTGAAGTCGGGCGTCTCCACGTGGTCGCGGAAGCGGAACAGCCCGCGCTGCTCGTGCAGGGAGAGCAGGTCGAGGTCGAGGATGAAGCGCAGCGGGCCGCCCTCCTGCGGGCGCGGCAGCCGGGTCGACAGGAAGGTGGTCGCCAGTGGGACGGCGTCGTCCCCGGTCAGGGCGGGCCGGGTGCGCCGGCTCTCCTTCGTCGGGTCGGAGAGCTGGATCGGGCACGAGTGCGCGGCGGCGCGTTCGTTCATCAGCACCGGCAGGCCGCGGACCGAGAGCCGGGCCTCCGCCTGCCAGACGGTGTCGTCCCCGGGCAGCGACACGTCGGCGAGGTCGATGCGCACCCGCAGGTCGCCGAACAGGAAGCGGCGCAGGTTCTGGTAGCCCTCCTCGGAGTTGACCAGCCCGTAGCGGCCGCTGTGGCTGCGGTGGGCGAAGGCCCGGTTGGCGCCGGTGACCTGCGCGTTCTCGATCTGCACCAGGCCGTCGCTGCGCGGGCCGACCGCCGCGGCCGAGATGCCGTGGGCGACGTCGTAGTCATCGGCGTCGGTGCCGACCATGCAGAACACCCGGTCGAGCGGGAAGCCTCCGACGTCCACCGGCGTGTTGCCGTCGTCGTCCGGCATGTCCACCGCGTGCCAGTCGTCGGGAGGTCCGTCCGGGTCGGCGTGCGGCGTCAGGTACTGGTACATCCGCTGGGGCCCGAAGACGTCGGAGCCGTTGAAGTTGAAGAGGTCGCGCAGCGCCTCCGGGATCCCGAACCCGATGGCGAAGGTGATGCCGCCGTGTGGCGTTCCGTAGGTGAACAGCTTCGCCACGTAGGCGGTGGCGTGCTCGCCGCGCTCCTCCGGGATGATCTTCTGCATCAGGCAACGGCAGATCAGTCCGCCCATCGAGTGGGCGACCAGGTTGACCCGGGGTGCGCCGGTCCTGCTCCGCACCCGTTCGATCAGGGCCAGGAGGTCCCGGGCGGCCGTCTCCAGGTTGAACGGTTCCGGCCGGCCGCCGAAGGTGGGGGAGCAGACGTCGTAGAAGCGGTGGATCCAGATGCTCCTGGGGTGGGGCGCCTCCTCCGCCGGACCGGGGCGCCCCTCCACGACGATGTCGTACTCCTCGTCGAGGTGCAGGCGCAGTAAGGGGCTTTCGAACTGGTAGAGGACGGGGTTGTCCTCGCGGCCGACGCGGATGTGCGTCGAGCCCTGGTTGAATCCGTAGAACGGATCCGTCACGGCCTTCTCGATCCCGGGGCTGCCTCCGGCGTATCCCCGGACGTAGACGATCGGGAGCCCGGCGGACGGCGTGCTCATGGCCGGCCTGCCCTCTCCGCGGCCGGCACCGGCCGGCGCCGGCCGACCCGTTGACATGGGAGCTTCTCCCCCAGTGTCGGCGGCCGGCGCCGGCCTGTCACCCCCCGGCTCCGGACCGTTGATGGCCCGTCACTGCCCGTGTGGGGCTACCCCTTCGCGAAGCGCTCGACGGCCGCCAGGACGGCCTCGCCGGTGGCGCGGGAGCCGGTGTGCCCGGCGTTCTGGATCACCGTCAGCTCGGCGTCCGGCCAGGCCTTGGCGAGCTGCCAGGCGGTGTCCAGCGGGCTGCCGAGGTCGAGGGCGCCGTGGATCAGCACCCCCGGGATGCCGGCCAGCCGGTGCGCGTCGCGCAGCAGCCGGCCGGGCTCCAGGAAGGCCCGGCGGGAGAAGTAGTGCGCGGTGATCCGCACGAAGGCCGTCAGCGCCTCGGAGGGCCTGGCCGTGTAGGCGTTCGGCGATCCCGTCGTCTCGTGGGCGATCACCGCGTCCTCCCAGGTCGCCCAGGCGGTGGTGGCCGCGCGGCGGACGGACTCGTCCGGGTCGTTCAGCAGCCGGTCGTACGCGACGAGCAGGTCGCCGTCGCGGTCCTCGGGCGGCAGCGCGTCGCGGAAGGCCTCCCACGGGCCCGGCAGCAGGCGGCCGACGCCCCGGTAGAGCCAGTCGATCTCCTCCGGCCTGGTCGTGGTGACGGCGCTGATCACGATCTCCGACACCCGCGCGGGGTGCGCCTGGGCGTACGCGAGGATCAGCGTGGAGCCCCAGGAGCCGCCGAACATCAGCCAGCGCCCGATGCCCAGATGCTCGCGCAGGCGCTCCAGGTCGGCGACGAGGTGCGCGGTGGTGTTGTGCTCCAGGCCGGTCGCCGGGTCGGCGGCGTGCGGCTCGCTGCGGCCGCAGTTGCGCTGGGAGAACAACACGAGGCGGTAGCGCTCGGGGTCGAAGTACCGCCGGGCGCCGGCGTTCAGCCCGGAGCCCGGTCCGCCGTGCACGACCACGGCGGGCTTGCCGGCCGGGTTGCCGGACACCTCCCAGTGGATCCGCTGGCCGTCTCCGACATCCAGCAGGCCTTCCGCGCAGGGCTCGCCGACGGGGTGGAACGCGGTCATGCGGGTGCCTCCTCGGCGGGCCGGACGTCTGCGGGCGTCCGGACCCTAGCGCCCCCGCCGGGTGGCGGTCGAACGGTTTCGGGTGGGCGGGGGCGAGCGGGGGAGCGGGCGGGAGGGCGGCGGTCAGCGGCGCTCGGGCGGCAGCAGGGCGGCCAGCCCGTCGAGGATGCGCTCCAGGCCGAAGGCGAACCGGGCGTCGAGGTCCGGCCCGGTGAGGTCACCGGCCATCGCGACCAGGTGCGGGAACTCGGCGGGCGGCAGGGCGCGGAACCGCTCGGCGGCGGCGTCGGCGAGCTCGCGCCGGCCGGTGCCGGTGGTCTCCGCCGCGGCCATCGGTGACTGCTCCTGGAGCACGAAGCCCTGCACGTACGCGCCGAGCAGGTAGGACACCATCGCGGCGTCCGGGGCGGAGAAGCCGGCCCCGCGCAGCCGGCCGAGCTGGTCCTCCATCAGGTGCAGCAGGTTCGGCCCGGGGGCGAGGCGGCCCGCCACCACCTTGGCCGCGTCCCGCCGGCCGAGCAGGTGGGCGCGGTAGCGCTCGCAGTAGCCGCGCAGCTGGACGCGCCAGTCCCCGGTGCGGGGCGGGGCCTCGACGCCGGCCATCAGCGCGTCGTTGAGGAGGTCCAGCAACTCCTCCTTGTTGCGGACGTGCCAGTAGAGCGAGGCGGCCTTGACCCCGACCTCGGCGGCGACCTTGCGCATCGACAGGCCGGCCAGGCCGTCGCGCTCCAGCACCCGCAGCGCGGCCTGCGCGAGCCCCTCACGGGTGACTGCGGGCGGGGCGGGGTCGTCCTGGTCGGCCGGCATGCGGTCCTCGCTGTTCTCGTCGGGCGGGCTGCGATCGCGCTTGCAATCTAACACCGTTAGGTGCACGCTGTCCTCCGTTGAACCGGCCCCTAACGCCGTTAGGGGCGCTCTGTGACCGAACCGGGAGGACCATCCGATGGGGGAGACCGAGGGGAGCGCGGCGCCGGGCGCCCGCCGCCGACGGCTCGCGCTCGCGACGCTCTGCATCACCATGTTCATGTCCATGCTGGACAACGTCATCGTCGGCAACGCCCTGCCCCGGATCGGCCGGGACCTCGACGCGGGCATCACCGGCCTCCAGTGGGTGGCCGAGGGCTACAGCCTGGTCTTCGCCGCCCTGCTGCTCACCGGCGGCGCGCTCGGCGACCGCTACGGCCGCACCGCCGTCTTCCGGCTCGGCCTCGCCCTGTTCACGGCCGGCTCGGCGGGCGCCGCGCTCGCCGGGAGCGTCGGCGCGCTGGTTGCCGCGCGGATGCTCCAGGGCGTCGGCGCCGCCCTGCTCACCCCCGGCAGCCTGGCGATCCTGCGGCACGTGTTCACCGACGAACGCGAACGCACGCGGGCGATCGGCACCTGGTCCGGAGTCTCCGCGCTCGGGCTCTCGGTCGGCCCGGTGGTCGGCGGACCCATGGTGGAGGCCTTCGGCTGGGCCAGTGTCTTCTGGATCAACGTGCCGATCGGCATCGGGGCGCTGGTCCTCTCCGGCCGGGTGCTGCCCGTCGTCCCGGGCCGGGCGCGCCGCGTCGACCTCGGCGGCCTCGTCCTCTCCGCGGCCGGCCTCGGCGCCGCCGTCCACACCCTGGTCGAGGGCCCCGAGCGCGGCTGGACCGACGCCCGGGTGCTCACCACGGCGGTGCTCGCGGTGCTGTTGCTGACGGCCTTCCTGCTGCTCGAACGGCGGATCGCCGATCCGATGCTGGACCTGCGGCTGTTCCGCGACGGCGTGCTCGGCGGCGCGCTGCTCGGCGGGTTCATGGTGAGCTTCGGGATGTTCGGTGCGCTGTTCTTCCTGCCGCTGCTGATGCAGGGCGTGCTGGACTGGTCACCGACGGCGGCCGGACTCGCGGGTCTGCCGATGACCGCGATGATCGTCGTCGCCGGCCCGGTCTCGGCCCGGCTGACCGGCCGCCACGGTCCCCGGCCGCCCCTGGTGCTGGGCATCGCCCTGTGCGCGCTGGGCCTCGCGGGGCTGTCCCTGTACGGCGAGCACGCCCGCTACGCCGAGTACCTGTGGACACTGTTCGTGCTCGGCCTGGGCATGGGGATGACCTTCACGCCGGTCTCCATCGCCGTCCTCCAGCGGGTCGCCCCGGAACGGATGGGCACCGCCTCGGCCACCGTCAACACCCTGCGCGAACTCGGCGGCGTCCTCGGCATCGCCGTCCTCGGCGCCCTCCTGACCCACCGCCTGACGACGGCGCTGACCGCCTCGCTGACCCGCCTCGGCCTTCCGTCCGACACCCTGGGCCGCCCCGCCGACACCCTGTCCGCGGCAGGCGCCCCGGGCCCGGCGGCCCCCCTCCCCGCCCCGCTGCGGGCCGCCTTCGAACACGCCTTCACCGACGGCATCCACCTCGCCCTGCGGTGCGGTTCGGCGGCCCTGGCGGTGGCCGCGGTCCTGGTCGCCCTCCTGCTGCGCGGCACGGCCGCCCCGGCTCCCGCCCCCACCGGGCGGGACGTCCCGGCCGGAGCCCGCGTGTAGCGGGGCGCTCCGCAGCGTGTTCCGGGGGGCCGGGGGTTCGCGGGCCTTGCCTGGTCGTCGCCGCACCGACCACTGCCCGCCCCGGCTGTCAGCCCCACGGGGCGGGACGTGCGGGCCGGGACGGGGGTGTAGCGGGTGTCCTTCACGGGGGTGGTGGGTGGATCAGAGGCTTTCGGGGCCCGCCGCCCGGGGCTGGGGCGCAGTGGGGTGCCCTCCTTCGTGCTTCGGGGGGAGTCGGGGGTTTTTGTCCGGCCCTACGCCGCATGGTCCGCCGCCCGTCGCCGCCGGGCGGAGTGTTCGGGCCGGGGCCGGGGCGTAAACGGGGTGCTCTGCGGCGTGCTGAGCGGGGTGATGGTGGGTCAGGGGCTGGCAGGTGTTGCCTGGCCGTGTGCCGAGCGGGCCACCGCTCGCTGACGGCCGCCCCGGTCTCACAGGGCGGGATGTCCGGCCGGGGCTGGGGCGCAGCGGGGTGCCTTCCATCATGCTTGGGGGACTTGCCCCTCTGCCTGGCCGTGCGTCGTATGGCCTGCCGCCTGCCGCCTGCCGCCTGCCGCCTGCCGCCCGGGCTCCCGGCCCTGCCGGGCGGGGTGCTCTGCAGCGTGCCTCGGGGTCCGGGACTGACGTGCGCGTCTTCGCCTGGGCGCGCGTCGCATGGCCCGCCGCAGACTGCCGGCTGTCACGGCTCCCGACCCCACCGGGCGGGACGTCCCGGCCGTGGCCGGGGTTAGCGGGGCGTGGCGGGGTGCCTTCCGTCACCGTGTTTCGCGGGGTGGTGGGTCGGGGCTTGCGGGCTGTCGCCCGACCATCCGCCGCATGGGCCCCGTTGGCCCCTGGTGGGCCGGGCCGGGCCGGGCCGGGGCATGGTGCGGGTGCCTCGGCGGGTGGCCTTCGCTGTGGTGTGGGCGGTGTGGCTCGGGATCTGCCGGGAGCAGGGCCGGGCGGCTCGGTTGCCGGGTTGAACGGGCCGCCGCCCGTCGGGTGCGGCGGCCCCGGTGGTGGCTGCGGTTCCGGTGGTCCTGCTGGTGCACGGTACGCGCCCCTGCCTGTCGGCCCCGCCGGGCCGGGGCCGGGGGTGGGGGCGCTTCAGCGGGTGGCCTTCCCCGCGGGCTGCGGGTCGGTGGCCTCGGTGGTGCGCGCGGTTGGTCGCGGCCCGTCGGCCCGGCCGGGTGGGGCCGGGGCGGGGGTGCTTCAGAGAATGCCCTCCACTGCGCTCTGGGCGGTTCGGGCCAGGGACTTGCGGGCCTCCCAGGGCCGGGCCGGGTCGGTGGGCGGGGCCTCGACGGCCGGGCGGAAGGCGAGCTCGGCGACCAGGCCCCGGACGGCGACGACCCGGGCGAGGGAGGTGAGCAGGCCGTCCTCGCCGACGAAGGCGGGGGCGCTGGTGGGGCGGCCGTCGGCCAGCCGGTAGCGGATCGCGACCGGCTGGACGGGGGTGCCGGAGCGGACGGCGGCCTCGAAGAAGGCCGGGCGGAAGCGGCCGCTCTCCCGGCCGCACCAGGTGGAGCCCTCCGGGAAGACGATCACCGGGTGGCCGGCCCGCAGGGTGGCGGCCACCTCGGCGACGGTGACCGGCAGGGTGCGCAGCCGGTCGCGGTCGAGGAAGACGGTGCCGCCCCAGGCGATCAGCGGGCCGAGCACCGGCCAGTGGCGCACCTCGGTCTTGGCCAGCGAGCGGCCCGGGCGGGCGGCCGCGATCAGCGGGATGTCCAGCCAGGAGACGTGGTTGGCCACCAGCAGCACCCCGCCCTCGGCCCCCGACCCGGGCCCGATCCGCACCGCGACCCCCAGCGAGCCGAGCAGGCCGCGGGCCCAGAACCGGGCGAGCCGGTCGCGCGGCCCGCGCGGCAGCGCCCGCGCGGGCAGGCTGAGCGCGAGGCCGGCCGTGAGCACCACCAGGCAGGCGGCCAGCCGCAGGACCCGCCGGGGGAGGGCGACGGTGGGCGCCGGGTCGGTCAGGCAGGCCTCCGGCGTGCAGGAGGCCGTCGGCAGCCAGACGCTCATGAGACCTCTCCCGAGCCCGAGGCCGAGGCCGCCGAGCCCGAGGCCGAGCCCGAGGCCGGGCCCGCAGCCGGGGCCGCCGTGCCGACGCCGCCCACGCCGGAGAGGAAGTGCCGCAGGTAGCGCGGGTCGGTGCGCTCCAGCGACAGCAGCACGTAGAGGTCGGCGCAGTCGAAGTCCGGGTCGTGCGCGGGCTCGCCGCAGACCCAGGCGCCGAGCCGCAGGTAGCCGCGGAGCAGGGCCGGCAGCGGCGCCTTCTCGGCCCGCGTCACACCGGTGGCGTCCCAGGGGCGGTGCGGGGTGACCCGGTACTCCCGGGGCGCGAGGTGCTTGGCGGCGACGGTGTCCCAGACCCGGGCGGCGGTCGCGCCGCCGTCCTCCAGGGAGATCGAGCAGCAGCCGCCGACCCAGGTGTTGCCGGTGTCGGCGAGGTAGCGGGCGATGCCGCCCCACATGAGGTTGATGACGGCGCCGTTGCCGCGGTGCTCGGCGGCGATGCAGGAGCGGCCGAGCTCGACCAGGCCGTCGCGCAGCGGGGCGAGGCCGGAGAGGTCGAACTCGCCGTCGGAGTAGAGCCGGCCGGCCCGGCGGGCGGCCTCGGGGCGCAGCAGGCGGTAGGTGCCGACGACCGCGCCGTCCTCGCCCTCGCGGACGAGCAGGTGGTCGCAGAACTCGTCGAACGGGTCGACGTCCAGCCCGGGGGCGGTGCTGTGCAGGGTGGCGCCGAGCTCCTCGGCGAAGACCTGGTGGCGCAGCCGCTGGGCGGCGCGGACGTCGTCCTCGTCGCGGGCCAGCGAGACGGTGTAGACGGCCGAGGCGGAGCCGGACGCGCCGTCGCGGCGCGCGGCGGGCACCGCGGCGGCCCGGGCGGGGGTGACTGCGGGCGGAGTGTACGAGGGGACGGTGGTCATGGCGGACCCTCCAGGGCAGCACGGACGACGACGGCCACGGGGTTCCGTGGCGCCGGCCCCGTCAGGCCCGTACGGTCGACGGGTCCGCGGACCGGCACCCGTATGTCTCTCCAAGTCGGCTGGCATCCACGTTGCGGTTCGGCGGAGCGCAGATGTGCACCTGCTGAATGCGACCACCCGACGTGTGCGGGACATCTGTTGGGCACCGGCGCGTCGCCCCGTCCTCCGCTGCAGGGGGTGGATTCCGGGGCGGGAGTGCGGCAGGGCCTCACCGCTGCCATGACAGCGGCCCGCCGCACCCGGCCGTCGCCCCGGCACCCGGCGGGGTGCGGCCGGGCGGCGGGGCGCGGCGGGCCCGAGGGGTGGTCAGTAGGCCTGCCAGCCCCGCGGGTCGAGGCCGCCCGGGACGACCTCGGCCGGCCCGTAGGGCTCGCGGGTGAACACGAAGGAGCCGATGTCCAGGTGGCTGACCGAGCCGTCGGCGGCCTGCACCACGCGCAGGGTCTCGCCCGCGTAGTAGTCGTCCAGGCCGGTCCAGGTGCCGTCCTCCTCCGGGCGGAACCGGGAGGCGCGCCCGCCGCTGCCGAGCACCGAGAGCTCCAGCGCCCGCCCGGCCGCCAGCCGCAGGGTGTGCGGCGCGGCGCCCCAGTACCAGGGGCCGGTGAGGGCGAGGAGCTGCTCGTCGACCTCGGGCAGCGGGCGCCACGGCTCGGGGAGGCGGGGCTCGTGCTCCGCGGTGATCGCGATCAGCTCGGCGGTGACCTGCCCGGTGCGGGCGCCGTGGGTGGCGTTGGCGAAGGCGACCGCGGCCAGGCCGTCGGCCTCGCTGATCCAGAGGCCGGCCGTGAAGCCGGGCATCGAGCCGCTGTGCCCGAACAGGGTGCGGCCCTGGTGCCGGATCAACTGGAGGCCCAGGCCGTAGGTCTCGGTCCAGTCGTCGGTGTCCGGGGCGACGGCGGGGCGGCGCATCTCGGCCAGGGTGCCGGCGGACAGCACCTTCTCGTCGCCGTCGGCCAGGAAGGCGGCCCACCGCGCGAGGTCGGCGGTGGTGGACCAGAGCTGGCCGGCCGGGGCCATCAGCCCGGTGTCGGTGAGCGGCTCGGGCAGCATCACGTCGGCCCAGGGGTGGACGGCGAAGCCGCCGGCGTGCGGGGGCTCGGGGAGCAGGGTGGTGCGGTCCAGGCCGAGGGGTTCGAGGACCTCGCGGCGCAGCACCTCGCCCCACGGCTCGCCGCGCAGCCGCTCGACCAGCGCGCCGAGCAGCGCGTAGGTGGGGTTGGAGTAGTGGTGCAGCCGCCCGGCGGGGTGGCGGCGCGGCCGCTCCTCCTCCAGCAGGTCGGTGAGGGCCGGGCGCAGCGCGCCGTCGGTCCGCTCCCACCACGGGCCCGGGGTCTCGGAGGCGAGGCCGGCGGAGTGCGAGAGCAGCTGGGCGACGGTGGCGCCGTCGGCGGGGGTGCCGGGCAGGTGGCGCTCGACGGGGTCGGCGAGGTCGAGCAGTCCCTCGTCGCGCAGCCGCAGCACGAGGACGGCCACGAAGGTCTTGGTGATCGAGCCGATCCGGTACTGCACGTCGGTGGTGGGCGCGTGGTCGTCGACCATGCTGCGGGCGCCGCTCCAGACCAGCCGCCCGTCCCGGACCACGGCGGCGACCATCGAGGGGGTGCGGCCCTCGGCCTGGGCGACGGCCAGGCGGTGCAGCAGTGCGCGGCGGGTGGCGGGAAGCAGTTCGTCGGACAGGTCGGTCATCTGGTCCTCTGCGTGGTGCGGGCGGGTTCGGGCAGGTCCGGTCGGGCCCGATCGGGTTCGGTCGGGTTCGTGCCGCGGTGCCATGGCAC
>NZ_JBHYUU010000211.1:0-12846 GCF_042749955.1 Kitasatospora sp. NPDC059462
CCACGCGGGTGCCGACGGCGGCCGCCACGACGGCCTCGGCCGCGGCCGAGGCGACGGCCCCGGTGGTCGGCGCTCCGGCGGCGCCGAGGCCCTCGGCCCCCGCCCCGGTTCGCCCGGCCCCTTCCGTTCCCGTCCCGTCCGTTCCCGTCCCGTCCGTTCCCGTCCCGTCCGTTCCCGTCCCGCCCGTCCCGTCCGTTCCGGCGTCCCCGTCCGTGCCGGTGCCCGCGCCCGCCGTGGTGCCGGCCCCCGCCCCGGCCGGGCTGCTGCCGGTCGCCGTGCCCAAGGCCGCTCCGGCGGTGACCGGGCCGACGACGGCGCGTCCGGCCCCGACCCCGACCCCGACCCCGACCCCGAACCCGGCCTCGCTCCCGGCGCCGGCCCGGAGTGCGTCCCCGCCCCCCTCGGCCTCGACGCCCCCGAGTCCGGGACCGCGCCCCACCCCGACCCCGGCCCCGACCGCCACGTCCTCCGCCACCCCGGCCCCCGTCACCCCACCCCCGGCCGGGCCGGCCGCCGCCCCTGACCGGGCCCAGGCCGACCGGGCACCGGCCGCGCCGCCGCCGGGCGGCCCGCGCCAGGCGGCCCGCACCGCAGCCGCCGCGGCCCCCGCAGGCACCGCCGAGACCGTCCGGTCCGCCGACCGGGCCGACGCGGAGGAGCCGTCCTCGCCGGCGGCCGCCGGCCGGCACCGGTCGGACGGCTGGCGCGGCGTCCTCGCCGGGGTCCTGCTCCTGCTCACCGGCGTCGGACTGATCACCCGCCGGGTGGTCACCCGGGGATCCGGCCCTCGGCGGCGCTGAACCGCCCCCACCTGTCCGCTCATGTGCCTGCGCGTCAGGCAGGGCTTCGGATGATTCGTCAGTAAATGTCGACACGCACTGGTTCAAATGTCGCATTTGATGACGTATGAACTTAGCCTGGGCTCTGGCACTGCCCGTCAGATCCGGGCCGCCCGTTGCGCGACACACTGAACCTGAGGATCCGTGCATGGACGTCACCCGCGATTCTTCGCAGCGACCCGACCACCTGCCCAAGGCGTTCCCCCCGGCGCTGCCGGAACGTTCCGCCACGGGCTCCAGCCCGCTGGCCAGGGCGACGAGGACGCCCGGGCCCGCCCGGCCGGCCGACGCCGGCCCGGCCACCACCCCCATCGCGGTGGTCCCGGGTCCCGCCGTCGGCACGCCCGCCGACCTTCGCGATCCGCTGGAGACGACCGACCCGCCGGCGCCGGTGACCGCGATGCTCCCGGTGGCGGAGGAGCCGGAGAGCACCCCGGCCGGGGTGGCCACCGCCGCCACCTCGCGCCGGCCCCCGCGCGCCGACCAGGCGTTGCGCGAGCGGCCCGCCGCCTCCCTGCCCGGCTGGGTCGCCCTGCTCGGGCTGCTGATCGGCACGGCCGCCGTCCTGCTGGTGCTGGTGCGCGACGGCGTCGTCCCGTACTGGGACGCCCTGCCCGACCTGCGCACCGACGCCGCCCGGGCCAGCGGCGAGGCCGAGGTGACCGCCCGTTCGGTGGCCGCCGTCGCCGTCGCCGGGCTGCTCGTCGTCGTCTCGCTCGCGGGCCTGCTGGCCAACGCGGGCGGCGAGACCAGGGTGCTCACCCGCTGGGGCCGCTACCGGGGCACCGTCCGCCGCACCGGCCTGGTCTGGGTCAATCCGCTGCTGCGCCGCCGCCGGGTGGACGTCCGGCTGCGGCACTGGCGCAGCGAGCCGGTCAAGGTGGTCGACCGCACCGGGACGCCGATCGTCGTCCGGCTGCTGATCGTCTGGCGGGTCAAGGACACCGCCCGCGCCATGCTGGCGATCGAGGACCACGAGAGCTACCTGCGCGAGCAGGTCCAGGCGGTGCTCACCCGGACCGCCTCCACCCTGCCGTGCGACAGCAACGCGGCGCCCGGACCCGCGCTGCGCGACGGCCAGTGGTTCGCCGACGAGCTGACCCGGGCGCTGGCCGCCGAGGTCGCGCCGGCCGGCCTGGAGGTCTACTCGGCGCAGCCGCTGGCCCTGGACTACGCGCCGGAGGTGGCCGAGTCGATGCGCCGCCGCCGGCTGGCCGACCTGGACGCGGGCCTGCGCACGGTGCTGGTGGACGACGCGGTGGAGGCGGCGGCGCTCGCCGTGCGCCGGCTGGAACGCGCGACCGCGCACGAGCTGGACGAGGCCGCCCGGAGCGCGCTGATGGAACAGTTGCTGGTCGCCTTCGTCGCCCCGGCCGGAGTGGCCGCCTCGGTACCGTCCCCGGCCAACCGGGCCGGGCGGAAGGAAGGACGACCGGCATGAGGATAGCCACCGGCACGGACGCCGCCGCCGCGGCGTGCGCGGACGCGGACGCGGACGACGCGGCGCTGATCGGTTTCGAGGAGAGCCTCGGCAGCATCCCGGCGATCACCGGGTGTGCCTGCCCGAACTGCGTGGCCCGGCCGCGCACCGCCCGCGCGGCGGAGCCGTCCGGCGGCGGCCGAATACACCGGGCGGTGCGAAATACCTGCCTGGCCACCACCGTGCTGGCCGGCGCCGGGGTGGTCGGACTGACCGCCGGCGCCGGAGCCGCGCACGCCGCGCCGGGCAAGCAGGGCTGGGACGGCTCCAAGTACTGGTTCAAGAACGCCCAGGGCGAGTGGCGCTACACCAGCCACTACGGCGTCTACACCAAGGCGGTGGGCGGCGGCTCCGGTTCCTCCACCGGGCAGGCGGCCGTCTCCAACGGCTCGGCCTCCGGCGGCTCGGCCTCCGGCGGGATGAAGCAGGGCTGGGACGGCTCGAAGTACTGGTTCAAGAACAGCGCCGGCGAGTGGCGGTACACCAGCCACTACGACATCTACCTGAGCCGCACCGGCCAGTCCGGCGGCGGCGGGGCGTCCTCGTCGGCCGGCTCCGCCCGCCCCGCCCCGGACCCGGCACCGTCCACCGGCCGTCTGGAGTCGGCGATCGAGTACGCGCTCGCGCAGCAGGGCAAGCCGTACGTCTGGGGCGGCAACGGCCCCTCCGGCTACGACTGCTCGGGGCTGGTGCAGCAGGCCTACCGGCGGGCGGGCATCGAGCTGCCCCGGGTGGCCGACGACCAGTACGCGGCGACCACCCCGATCACCGCGGGTCAGCTGCGCCGCGGCGACCTGCTCTTCTGGTCGGACAGCGGCCGCGCCTCGGGCATCCACCACGTGGGGATCTACCTGGGCGGCAACAAGTTCGTCGAGGCCCCCCGGCCGGGCAAGACGGTCCGGGTCTCCACGATCAGCAGCGGCTTCTACCCGACCCACTTCGGCCGGCCCTAGCCGCAGGACGCGCGAGGGGCGTGCCGTCCGGGGTGCGGGCGGCACGCCCCTTCCGGGCGGCCGGGGGTCAGGCGGAGGCCTGGTCCAGCAGGGCGGTCTGCGTCGGGGTGAGCTCCAGTGCGGCGGCGGCCAGCAATGGCGGGAGCTGGCCGACGGTGCGGGCGCTGGCGATCGGGGCGACGACCGTCGGCCGGGCGGTGAGCCAGGCCAGGGCGACGGTGGCGGGCTCGACGCCGTGCTCGGCGGCCACGGTGTCGAGCGCCTCCAGCACCTTGGGGCCGCGCGGGTCGTCCAGGTAGCGGCCGGCGCCCTCGGCGCGGGCGCTGGCCACCTCGGTGCCCAGGCGGTACTTGCCGGTGAGGAAGCCGGAGGCCAGCGCGTAGTACGGCACGGTGGCGAGGCCGTGTTCGGCGACCACGACGGCCAGCGGGCCCTCGAAGGTGCCGCGCGAGACCAGGTTGTAGTGCGGCTGGACGGCGCTGTACGCCGTCAGGCCCTCGCGTGCGGCGAAGGCGAGCGCCTCGGCGAGCCGGTCGGCGCCGATGTTGGAGGCGGCGACGGCGCGCACCTTGCCCTCGCGCACCAGCGCGTCCAGGGCGGTGACGAACTCCTCCACCGGGGTGTCGTCGTCCTGGTGGGTGTAGTAGAGGTCGATGTGGTCGACGCCGAGGCGGCGCAGCGAGCCCTCGGCGGAGGCCTTGATGGTGGCCGCGCCCAGCCCGCGGGCCTCGGGGTGCAGGCCGACCTTGGTGGCGACGACGACGGAGTCGCGGTTGCCGCGGCTGCGCAGCCACTTCCCGATGATGGTCTCGGACTCGCCGCCGGTGTTGCCCGGCACCCAGCAGGAGTAGGCGTCGGCGGTGTCGACGAAGTTGCCGCCGGCGGCGGCGTAGGCGTCGAGGACGGCGAAGGACTCGGCCTCGTCGGCGGTCCAGCCGAAGACGTTGCCGCCGAGGGAGAGCGGGAACACCGAGAGCTCGGAGTCGCCGAGCTGCACGTAACGGGGGGCGTCGCTGGGGGATTCGGTCATGGTCCGAGTCAACCCGATGGGCCGGGCCGGCATTCCGTGAACGAGGCGGACTTCACATGCCCGTCGCACATCCGTAGCGCGGAGACCGGGTGTCGGGGTGGTCCGCGGATTCGTTAGAGTCCCTGCCATGGCTGACAACGAGTACGACCCCGCCGGCAGCACCCAGATGTTCCGGGCCTTCGTCGAGGAGACCCCGGCACCGCAGGCGCCGGGCTCCGTCAACACCTACGGCAACAGCGGCGGCGGCAGCCGCACGGGCGTGATCGCGCTGATCGCCGTCGTCGCGCTCGCCGTGCTGGGCGCCGTCGTCTGGCTGGCCGTCAAGTAGTCCGGCCGGGGGAATGCCTGGCGGCCCGGCAGCCGTCGGGGGCCGGGCCCTGCCTCCTCAGCAGGGCTTCCGCCAGGCGTCCAGTTCGAGCTTCTTCTGCATCGAGCTGAAGCCCAGGGCTTTGGTGCGGGTGCAGAACTTCTCGGTGCCCAGCTTGTACTCGACGTGGAACACCGCCTTGCCCGCCTGGATGAAGGGGGAGAGGCGGCCGCACTCGTCGTACTGCGCGCACTCCTCGTTCACGGCGAAGTCGAAGTCGCCCAGCAGCGCCGGGATCTGCTCCAGGTCGTTCTTCAGGCCGATCGCCAGACCGCGTTCGTGGGCGAGTGCGGCGAGCATGCGGTTGTAGCGGAGCTGGTCGTCCGGGGTCAGCGGGAAGCCGCTGTTCTGGTTGTAGGCCTCGATGGTGTCGGGTTCGACGGCGTCGAAGCCCTTCTGCTTGCACATGTCGAAGCGGGCCGCCATCAGCGGCTTCAGCTGGTCGATCCGGCGGATGTCGAACCACTTCTCGCCCTTCCAGCCGTTGCCCGAGCCCTGGAGGGCCTGGGCGAAGGCGGCGGAGTCGGGGCGGAAGTCCTCCCAGGAACCGGCGTTGATGTAGCAGATCACCTTGCGGCCCTTGGCGTGCAGGGCGGCGACCACGGAGGCGTCGGTCTCGAAGCCGTCGATGTCGTAGACGGGGACGTCGACGGACTGGTCGACGCCGCCGCCGAGTTGCCACTGCCAGGCGAGGCCGGGGGTGGGCTGCCAGCGGGCGCCGGTGGCGCCGGGTGTACCAGGGGTGCCCGGAGTGCCGGGCGTACCGGGGGCGTCGGGCGTTCCCGGGGTGGCCGGGACGGCCGGGACGGCCGGAGCGGTGGGGGCGGCGGGGGCCGTGGTCGACGGCCGGCCGGGCGCGGTCGGTGAGCCCGGGGCCGTCGGAGAGGCCGGGGCGTCCGGGGTGACCGGCGTGCCCGGCGTGCCCGGGACGGGGGCGGCGGTGGCCGCCGGGGGCGGGGCCGCGGTGGCGTCGGCCGAGGTGTCGTCCTCGTCCTCCGAGCCGGAGCTGCTGCACGCCGTGGCCAGCAGCGCGGTGGCGGTGGCCAGGGCGAGGGCGGCCCACACGGGCCGGGTACGGCGGGTCATGGGGCACGGACTCCGGATCGGATCGGATCGGACGGTCGGCTCGGACGGGTATGCGGAAGGTCGTTCGCAGGGCGTTCGGCAGGCGGCCGGACGGGAGGTCAGACGGGCCCGGCCAGCGGCCGGTTGCCGGTCAGCCGGTGCGGCAGGGTGCTCCAGGGGTTCTCCCCGGCGCCCGGCACCGCGCAGCCGACCCCGGCCCGCCGGGCGGCGATCAACGCGGCCGCCTCACCGGCCCGTTCGGCGGGGACGTCGTAGACGAGGTGGCAGAACCGGGCGGCGGCGTGCCGTCCGGTCCACAGCGGCAGGGCCAGCGCCTGGTAGGCCTCCCAGTCGCCCTCGAAGGTGACCAGCAGGTCGGCCAGGCCGACCTCGGCGTACCCGGGGTCCGGGTGGTCGCCGTGGCCGAACACCACGGTGGCGCAGCCGGCGGCCCGGGCCGCGGTGGCCAGGCGCCGGTAGTGCGGCAGCGCGCCGGGCGCGGCCGACACCTGGTCGAGGTAGACGCCGGAGATGCCGTGGCGCTGACGGTACGTCAGGATGTCGTTCACCACGGCGGCGTGCGGCCGCCGCCCGTAGTCGGTGTCGGCGTAGCCGAGCAGCGGGAGCCCGGCCGCGCGGAGCTGCTCGGCGGCCTCGGCGAAGACGTGGTCGGGCTCGCCCGGACCGTCGGCGAGGTTGAGCACGACGGCGGCGATGAGCCCCGGGTCGGCGGCGGCGACCGCCTGCCAGGCCGCCGGGTCCACCGCGGGGTGGACGTAGAGCGGCACCAGCAGGCGGCCGTCGGGGTGCGGGCCCCCGGTCATGCGGTGACCAGCGGTTCGGTGGAGGACCAGAGGTCGCGCAGCGTCTCCTCGAACCCGGTCTCCGGGCGCCAGCCGAGCGCCCGGGCGGCGGCCGACACGTCGGCCTGCTGCCAGGAGACGGCCGCGGAGCGCTCGGAGCCGGCGCCGCTCTCGTCGATCCGGCCGGTGAAGGCGGCCGCCGCGACCAGGCCGTCGGCGATCGCCCGGACCGGCCGGGCCTGCCCGGAGGCGAGGTTGAGCACCCGGGGCAGCGGGCCCCGCGCGGTGACGGCGAGTGCCACCGCGCGGGCGACGTCCCGGGCGTCGACGAAGTCGCGGTGGGCCGAGAGGTCCCCGACCCGCACCACCGCGTCGGCGCCATCGGGCGCGGCCCGGCGCAGCTCGGCGGCGAGCCGGCCGGGCAGCGAGCCGGCCGGGGCACCGGGGCCGACCGGGTTGAACACCCGCAGCACCACGGCGTCCAGCGGCGAGCCGGCCACCGCGAGGGAGCCGGCCAGCTTGGTGGCGCCGTAGACGCCGACCGGGCGGGCGTCGGCGTCCTCGGCGAGCGAGCTGCCGGGGGCGCAGACGCCGTACTCGCCGGCCGAGCCGATGTGCACCAGCCGGGCCGTCGGGACGCCCCGGCCGAGCGCCTCGCAGAGCACGGCCGGGCCGCGGGCGTTGACCTCGGCGAGGGTGACGGCGCTGCCCGAGACGGCGCCGGCGACGTTGACCACCGCGTCCGGGGCGAGCGCGGCCAGCTCCTCGCCGAGCGGGCCCGCCTGGGCGGTGGCCAGGTCGAGCCGCAGGTCGTGGTCGGGCCGCCGCCCGGCGGTCAGCACGGTGGCACCGGGCAGGGCCCGCAGGGCGGTCGCGGCGTGCCGGCCGAGGAAGCCGTCGGCGCCGAGCAGGAGGATCCTCACGCGGCCCGCCCGTCGTTCTCCGGACCGGCCGGGACCGTGGCCGCTGCGGGCGCCGGCTGCCCGTCGGCGGCCTCGGGGGCGGTACGGGCCGCGGGGATCGGCAGTGCCTGGCCGTTCGGCACGGCGTACAGGCCCTCGCCGGGGGCGGCGGGCGCGGGGCCGGCCGGCTCGTCCGGGAGCAGCAGCGAGCGGTTGAGCCCGAACTCGGCGTTGGCCCGGTCGTAGTCGTCCGGGCGGCCGATGTCCAGCCAGTAGCCGTCGAACTCGTAGGCGGCCGGCGGTGTCCCGGCGTCCAGCAGGTCGAGCACCAGCTCGTCGAAGCCGAGCGGGAGGCCCGGGGTGTAGCGGGCGAGCGCGGCGCGGGAGACGCCGTAGACGCCCATCGAGACCCGGTAGTCGATGCTCGGCTTCTCCTGGAAGCCGGTGATGGACCCGGCCTCGGTGGTCAGCACGCCGAAGTCGATCTTCACCTGGCGGGCGTAGGTCGCGATGGTGAGCGGGGCGGCGGCCGCCTCGTGGTGCCGGAGCACCCCGGCGAAGTCCAGGTCGGTGAGGACGTCGCCGTTCATCACCAGGAAGTTCTCCGGCAGCCGGTCCTGCATGGTGAGCAGCGGGCCGAGGGTGCCGAGCGGGCTGTCCTCGACGGCGTAGCCGACCCGCAGCCCCCACTGGGAGCCGTTGCCGACGTAGGCGCGGATGATGTGGCCGAGGTGGCCGATGGCCAGGGTGACGGTCTGGAAGCCCGCGGCGGCGAGCTGGCGCATCACGATCTCCAGGATCGCGTGCTGGTCGCCGATCGGGACGAGAGGCTTGGGAAGCGCGGTGGTGTACGGGCGCAGGCGTACGCCCTTGCCGCCGGCCAGAATCACTGCGTGCATGGTGGTTCCCCCACGGAAGTCGTTCGACAAGGGGCCTTCGGGTGCCGGGAGCGGACGAAGGCGGAGCCGGATCAGACGTTGTAGATGTCGGTCTTGTAGCGGGCCAGGTTGGCCGGGTCGCGGAAGAACGCGATGGTCTGCTCCAGGCCCTCCTCCAGCGAGTGCGCCGGGGCCCAGCCGGTGGCGGTGCGCAGCCGGGTGGCGTCCGCGACCAGGCGCATGACCTCGGAGTTGGCCGGGCGGATGCGCTGCTCGTCCTCCCGGACGGTGACGTCGACGCCCATCAGCTTGCCGACCAGGGTGACCAGGTCGCCGACCGAGATCTCGCCGCCGGTGCCGGCGTTGAAGGTCCGGCCGACCACGGTCTGCGCGGGGGCGGTGCCGACCGTGCGGAAGGCCAGCGCGGTGTCCTTGACGAACATGAAGTCGCGGGTCGGGCGCAGGTCGCCGAGGGTGATCGTGGTCTCGCCGGCGGCGAGCTGGGCGATCACGGTCGGGATGACGGCGCGCATCGACTGGCGCGGGCCGAAGGTGTTGAACGGGCGCAGGGTGACGACCGGGGTCCCGAAGCTGGCGTGGTAGCTGTCGGCCAGCCGGTCCCCGCCGGCCTTGGAGGCGGCGTACGGGGACTGGGTGTTGATCGGGTGGTCCTCGGTGATCGGCACGGTCTGCGCGGTGCCGTAGGTCTCGCTGGTCGAGGTGTGCACCAGGCGGGGGATCTCCAGGTGGCGCACGGCCTCCAGGACGTTCAGGGTGCCGGTGACGTTGGTGTCCACGTAGGAGTGCGGGGCCCGGTAGGAGTACGGGATCGCGATCAGGGCGGCGAGGTGGTAGACCGCCTCGGTGCCCTTGACCAGCCCGTTGACCGAGCCGGGGTCGCGGACGTCGCCGAGGATGATCTCGACGGAGTCCAGCACCTCCTTCGGGAGGGTCTCCAGCCAGCCGAACGACGAGAACGAGTTGTACTGGACCATCGCGCGGACCTGGTGGCCGTCGGCCACCAGGGTCTCGACGAGGTGGGAGCCGATGAAGCCCTCGGCTCCGGTGACGGCGACGCTGCTCATGGTGAATCGCTTCCTGTGTCTTCTGGGACTCGGTGTACGGGCCCCGGCCGGGTGGTGCGGCGCTGTGGTGCCGGCCGGGCCGGTACGGGTGGTGCGGTTCCGTCGGTGCTGGTTCCGTGCCGCGCTGTTCAGCTGTTCGGCTGTCTCGGCGGCGCGGGTGTCAGCGGTGCTTGGTGGTGCGGCCGAGGACGGGCCCGGCGGTGGCGGTGAGGACGGCGGCCGCGGCCCCGCAGCCGGCCAGCTGCAGGAGGGTCGGGTCCGCACCGGTCAGCAGTCCGGCGCACTCGGCGCCCGCGGCTGCCAGACAGATGAGGGCGGTGCTCCAGCTGAGCCCGAAGGCGTTCAGCAGCAGCGCCAGCCAGAGCGAGCCGCCGAGCAGCAGCAGCGCGCCGAGTTCCGGGACGCCCAGCGCGGGGGCGCCGGGCCAGAGCACGGTGGCGGCGGCGTCGAGGGCGGCCACGGTGGTGAGGTAGATGAACAGGCAGCCGAGCAGCACGCCGCCGGTGCGGCGGGCGAACTCGACCGGGGTGTGGCTGGTGCGCAGCGCGGCCACCGCCATCGCCCGGTAGCGGAAGAGCAGCCACTCGGCGAGGCCGAGGCTCAGCGTCAGGGCGATCATGGCCGGCCCGGTCGGGCTGGCCGAGGCGCCCTCGGCGCTGCCGGTGCGCACCGCGTGGTGGACGGTGACGCCCAGTCCGGCGATCAGGGTCAGGGTGCCGACCGCGAGCCCGAACAGCAGGTGCGGGATCTCCTTGTACAGCGGCAGCCGCAGCGGGACGGGCTCCGCCTCGGCGCTGCGGCAGCGCAGCAGTTCCCGGGCGGCGAGCCCGACGGCCAGACCGAGCGAGGCCAGCAGCACCGCGGTGCGGACCACCTGCGGCACGTCGACGGCGAGCACCACGCCCGCGCCGACCGAGGACGGCGCCAGCGCCAGCAGCAGGAACTTCTCCCGGCCGAGCACCAGCAGCACGGTGGCCGCCGCCAGGTAGGCGGACTGCCCGGCGGCGAAGCAGAGCGCGCCCAGCGGCCCGCCGACCACGTACCCGGCGGTGGCCGCGGTCAGCGCGCCGAGCGGTGCGCCGGTCGCCAGGCAGGTCGCGGCCGACCGGCGCCGGCCGCGGCCGAGCCAGGCGTACGCGCGGTGGGCCAGGGCCTGGTTCCACGACCAGCTGACCAGGGTCGCGACGGACAGCGCGAGCATGCCCGAGGGCAGGCCGAAGCGCATCCGGTCGGCGGCGAACAGGTTGGCGCCCAGCAGGTAGCCGAGGCCGGGCAGGGCGAAGACCAGGCCGCGCACGACGCACCGCCAGGGGTCGGCCCGCCAGGGGTTGGCGAACTCGGCGCTCGGCCCGGGGTAGCGGCGCTCGACCCGTTCGAACAGCTCCTCGGCGACGGTGAACGCGTCGGGCCGGCCGTACAGCAGGCCCGCCTGTTCGTCGGAGAGGCCGTCGGACTCCAGGAAGGCCGCGATCTCGTAGGGGTGGACGGCGTCGGCGCAGATGTCCCGCAGCCGCTCGGCGAGCTCGTCCAGCGGGTCGGGGGAGAGGTCGAGCTGGTCCGTCTCCGGTCCGGACCGCTGCGCGGGCAGGGCCGGGCGGCGCCGCTTCAGCGGCAGGACCCGCAGCTGGACGGTCTCGTCGGCCTCGTTCGGAACGAGGCGCAGGGGGCCGCTCATGCGCCCACCTCGCTGCGCTCGCCGGCCGCTTCGCGGAACGCGCACCCTTCCATGATTCGCTCGCTGCGCTCGTTCATGCGCCCACCTCGCTGCGCTCGGCGGCCGCTTCGCGGAACGCGCACCCTTCGATGATTCGCTCGCTGCGCTCGCTCATGCCGTCACCTCGCTGCGCTCCTGCTCGGCGGCCGGCTGCTCCCAGGCGCGGTCCGGCGGTCCGTCGGTGACGGCGACCACGCCCTCGGGCAGCCAGCGGGAGGTGCCCAGCAGCTCGGTGTAGATGCCGCGGAAGCCGTCGATGTTCTGGCGGAGCGTGAACTGCTCGATCACCCGCAGCCGGGCCTGCTCGCCCAGCCGGGCCCGGCGCTCCGGGTCGCGCAGCAGCTCGACCGCCGCCGCGGCCATCGGCTCGGGCTCGCGCGGCGGGACCACCAGGCCGGTGTCGCCGACCGCCTCGCGCACGCCGCCGACGTCGGTCGAGACGGTGGCGCGCCCGCAGGACATCGCCTCGATCAGGGTGAACGGGAAGCCCTCGCTGATCGAGGAGAGCATCACCACGTTCCCGGCCGCGTAGGCGTCGGTGATGTCCGCGACCCGGCCCTCGAAGACCACCGCGTCGGCCGTGCCGAGCTCGGCGGCCAGCGCCTCGCACCTCTCCCGGTAGGCCTCGCCGCCCTTGGGGGTGCCGCCGAACAGCCGCAGCCGGGCGTCGGGTATCTCGCGCCGCACGATCGCGAACGCGCGGATCAGCGTCTCCAGGTCCTTGATCGGGTCGACCCGCCCGGCCCAGCTGAGTGTCGGGGTCTCCGGCTCCGGCCCGGCGGGCGGGAACGCCGCCGGGTCGACGCCGTTGTAGACGGTGCGGATGTGCGTGGAGGGGGTGCCGCCGCGCTCCTCCCAGCGCCGGTTGTACCGGTTGCCGGGGGTGACCAGCGCGGCCCGCCGGTAGCTCTCCTCGGCGAGCATCCGGTAGAAGCCGAGCAGCAGCGCCTTGACCGGCCAGCGGTAGGGGCCGGTGCGGTAGCCGAGGTAGCGCTCGCGCAGGTAGATGCCGTGCTCGGTGAGGAGAAACGGTACGCCGAACTGCTGGGCGGATATCAGCCCCGGGAGCGTGGCCAGCCCGCCGCTCGCGGCGTGCGCCACGCCGTCGCGCGGCGGCTCGACCGCGAGCGGGCGCAGCGCGTGCTCCAGCAGGTCGGTGGCGTTCAGCGCGTCGTGCATGGTCGGCCGGGAGACGGCCGTGGAGAGGTAGTCCCTGGTCCAGACGTGCTGGAGGGTGCGCAGGGCGCGCTCGCTGCGCAGCGCCGGGCTGAGCAGCCCGCGCCGGGCGAGGTCGGCGAAGCCGTAGAGCTCGGTGCCGAAGTGCGTGGTGTAGACCGGGTCCAGGAGGGAGTGCAGGAACCGTTCGTAGGCGTTGAGGAAGCGGCGCATCTCCTTGCCGCGCGGTGCCTTCGCCTCCGAGGCCGGGCCCCAGAGCGGGGCGGTGGTCACCGACCGCACGTTGGCCGGCAGCTCCCACGCCAGTGGTTCGTGGCCGGTGCCCGTGACGGCGATGATGTCGAAGTCGACGTCGGGCATGCCTTGCACGAGCTGGTCGCACCAGACACTGACCCCGCCGTGCTGGTGCGGGTACGTCCCCTCGGTGAGCAGGGTGACGCGCATCTCTGGTCCCCCCTCCTGTTCTTGCCTCAAGCTCCCGGCCGGGCAGGCCGGGTGGTGCCGGTGGCGGCCGCGGTTACGCGGCCCCCCCCCGGGTAAACTGTCTAGCGGTG